>JAIKVY010000042.1 GCA_024685275.1 Clostridia bacterium | reverse complement strand
CACATTAAGAGATGTTTCAAGAAAAATATTTGAGAGCATTAAACCTCAAATATATCCAACAATAGAAAAAATATCTATTAATGGAATTGATGTGATTAAGGTTTCTTTTAAAGGTTCGGATGTACCATATTCTGCATTTGGAAAATATTACATTAGAGTTTTTGATGAGGATAGGGAGCTTACGCCTTCTGAATTGAGAAAGATAATGATTTCTAAAGAATATGAAGAGCATTGGGAAGATAAAACATCTAATGAAACAATTGATGATGTTGATGAAAAAACAATTGAAAGATTTATCGATGAAGCAAAGGAATCAGGAAGAATACCATCTAATAATTATTCTAAAGATAGCATATTAAATATGCTTGGATTATTAAATAATAGGAATCTTACAAATGCTGGAAAAGTCCTTTTTTCTAAAAATAAGCCCCTAACTTTAAAAACTATCGTTTTTGCGACAAAAGAAAGAGAAACTATTCTAGATTTAAACAAAAGCAAAGGAAATATATTTGAATTAATCGAAGAATCAATGAAGTTTATAATAAAAAACATTAGATGGAAAGTATTAAATCAGGGTGAAAAACTCGAAAGAAAAGAGGTTCCTGAAGTTCCAATTGATGCCTTACGTGAAGCCATTTTAAATAGTTTTGCTCACGCCAGATATGACATAAGCGTTGAACATGAAATAGATATTTATTCAAATAGGATTTCAATAATAAATCCGGGATCATTTGCAAATGAATTTACTCCAATAGATTTTTATAATCGAGATTTGAAATCGTATTTAAGGAATTCGGTGATAGCCAATGCTTTATATATGAGAAAGGATATAGAAACAGCAGGATATGGTATTAAAAAGATATATAGGTTATGTAAAAAAGAGAATGTTGATATAAATTACATAAATAATGAATATGATTTTACTTTCGAATTTTCGAGAATAGATAGAAATGATTATTTGAGTGGCGAAATAAATGGCGAAATAAATGGCGAAATAAGCAAAAACGAAGAAAAAGTGTTAGATACTTTAAGAAATAATAATAAACTTACAAAGCAAGGATTGATTGAATCAACAAATCTTTCAAGTAGAACAATAGATAGGGTTTTAGCTAATTTAAAATCAAAAGGCCTTTTAGAAAGACAAGGGTCGAACAAAACTGGATATTGGAAAGTGAAATAATAAAAGGAGTTAGTAAAACTATGTTTAATGACATAAGAGATTTTGAATTGGAGTTTTGTTTATCAAAAGAAGCTTATAAAAAAGCTTATAATGAAGATGGAAAATTGTGGGATGAAAATCATAATACTCACATGGAGTATTTTCATCAATTATTTATAAATGAGGATGGAAGGCAACAAATCATTGGAGACATAAAGGCAATTAATTTAGTATTCTTTAAAAGCAGAAAAGAATTTTTAGATGCTTTTAAAAGAGATGAATTTAGCAATGAAGAATATGATTTCTTAGAGTATTTCATAAAAAAGTAAGATAAATAAAACTATACGAAGAATGAAGTATTGATTATACTTGAGGTAAAGAGATGGAAAAAGAATTCACTTTAAATATGGTAAAGGATGTTTTGAAGTATATAGCTGAAAAGAATCATTTCTTTGTATCAGAAGCACATCTTCAAACTGAATTTACAATTGCTGCTGCTAAATTATTCCCTAACAATAGATATTATCCAGAACTAGTTCCTAGCAAGGTTCCAGATAAGTATTTTGAAAAGTTTGGAGAAAAAGGTACACACTTCGATTTGCTTATTAAGACAAATAATCAAAAAGTACTAATCGAATTTAAGTATATTACCAATACATATGCTAATATTGTCGATGGGATGTGGCTACAAGTTAAATCTCATATGGCAATGGATATAAGAAGATATGATTGTTGGAAAGATATTGAAAGAATAGAGTTATTCTCTAAAGAACAAGATAGCGATGTGGATTATGGGTATTTTGTTTTAATAACCAATGTTCCAGCATTATGGAATCAACCAGGAACAAATAGTCTTGATGCTGAATTTCATATTGAAAATGGTACACACCTGGCTGGCACAAGAAATTGGAGACAAGGAGCAGCAAAAGGGACAACAAAAGGTCGAGAAAATCTGATTGAAACTACAAATGATTACGTTTTTAAATATGATAACTTTTATAACTTTGGAGGATCACATGGAGAATTCAAGTCATTAGTAGTTGAAATTGAATAATAGGAGACACGAATGATTAATTTGGCAAATGTAAGTGAAAAACAAAAAATGGAAATGCAAATAGGATTGCTTCAATATGATTATATTCAAACAAGGTTTACCTTTGGTGTGGATGATGAGGATTTCCGAGATGTTTTTACTAATTTTTATTTAAGTTCTCAAGGAAGAATGAGACTACCAGAAAATAGAAATCCATTCTTTGAAAAGATGTTTGATTGTGATTCCAATCAAGATTTAATTCAGTTGGTTAAATACCTATATGAACATTTAGCTGTTGATATGTATGAATTCTCTTTTGCAACAAAATTATTGCATACTGTGAATACTCAATCCCCTATCTATGATTCGAAAGTTTTTAAGTATCTCAAGAAAGAAGAGAGAGTTGATTTTTGGGATATTCAAGTTCCCAAAAAAGATAGATATGGTAATGAAGTATCTAAATTAGAAAAAATAAGTCATAACTGGGAGATGTTGAATGATTGGTATTCTTCATTTCTTCCAAGTACAAGAGGGATTAGTTGGATTAATTGGTTTGACACTAATTTTCCATTATATGCTCATATAAGTAATATAAAGAAGATTGACTTTATTATTTTTTCTTGTAGTGGTTATTAATATGTACGGATTAACAATGATTAAGGATTATTTGAACGAAATCCTTGATGGTTCTAAAACATTTGATGCTAGAAGTTATCCAACTAATAAAAGAGAAGTAATTGCTCTTGTAGATTCTTTAACAATGAAGATATATGGAACAATCAAACTTGTTGGATGTATAAGATGATTTATCAGTATTAAATTAAACTGTATCCATGTGGAAATTGTAGTTTTATTAACCTTAAAAAATCAAAAATAATCAAAATTTAATCAAAAATATAGGAAAAATGCCCATTTTTAATCAAAAAATCAAAATCTTGATTAAGATGGGCTCTTTCTTTTTGAAAGTTTATCAGCATTATAATGGTTTCAATTTAGGGTTGAAGTAACAAAATAAGATGTCCGAGGGAACATATTGAAGGCAATTATCAGCACTAAACTTCGATTTTTATGGTTACAAGACTATGGTGTTTGGAAACATAAAAATGGCAAAAATGGCTTAAAATCAGCACTTTTTCGATTCTGCAAGCTTATGAAATTGCCAATAAATCTACACCATGTTTGAGACTAGTCAGCATTTTATGGATTCAATAATTGCTGTCAGCACTATAATGGTTACAACGGGGTGTGTGGTGAATATAATTCTGAAGATAGTTGTTTGCTTGATTTTATCAATCTAAAAAAGGTTCCATGCGATAATCCGAGAAATGACATTGCTTCTTTGTAATTTATTTCGTGGTTAAAGTATTTTTCTAAAACGTTATTGGTGTTAGATGGAAGTAGTATTTTTGGTCTTCCGAATTTAACACCTTTTTCTTTTGCTATCTTGATTCCTTCAGCTTGTCTTTGTTTAATGTTATTTCTTTCATTTTCAGCAACAAATGATAATATTTGTAAAACTATATCAGATATAAATTTACCTACAAGATTTTTATTATCTATTGTGGTATCAAGTAGTGGCATATCTAGAACTTTAATATCTGCACCTATTATTTTGGTAATTCTAGTCCATTCTTCTATAATCATTTCGTAATTTCTTCCAAGACGATCAATTGATTTAATTATTAATAAGTCGTCTTTTTTAATTGTTTTAATTAATTTTTGGTAATTTGTTCTGTTAAAATCTTTTCCAGATTCTTTATCAATATAAATACATTTATCATTTATATTTAATTTCTTAATATCTTCATATTGCCTATCAATATTTTGATTTGTTGTAGATACACGAATATATGCGTAAATCAATTTAAACACCTCCATATTATTCATATAAAAAATAAAAGAAGATTATACCAGATTAGCATCAAAAAAAGTTCCAAAACCTACACATTTTGGAACTTTTAAAAGTTTAAAAACTAAACATAGTATATCACAAATTTGAGAAAAAATCCCTATTTCAGCCTAAATATTTCTACTAAAAAATGCAAATTTTCTCAAACTGCCAAAATGTGTACTAATTGGAAAATGCATTTTTGGTGCTTTGGTAGAAAGAGGTATGTATGGCAAATTTATCAAAGATAAAAAGAGAAAAAATGATTGAATTTTTAGAGCACTTAAAAGAAATCAATAATGACGATAAATCTATATTAGCTATAAATGAAATTAAATCTGAAATTCAATCAAAAAAATACGGATTATTATGGGAAGAACATGATGAAAATGTTGATACTTTAATGAAAGATAATATTCCGATTTTCATAAATCAAGAAAATAAGTCAATCAAGTTGGATGAAGGGTTACCTTATAATTTTATTTTAGAGGGTGATAATTTACAATCATTGTATCTTTTAGAGAAAGTATATAAGGGAAAAATCGATTGCATTTATATTGATCCACCATATAATACTGGAGCTAAAGATTGGAAATATAATAATGATTATGTTGATAAAACAAATGAATATAGACACAGCAAATGGCTAAGTATGATGAATGCAAGACTTAAAATTGCAAAAAAATTACTTAAAGATGATGGTGTATTAGTATGTGCAATTGATGAAAACGAATTAGGCACATTATTGCTTTTAATAGATGATATATTTGACCAAGGATATGTTACTGATCCAATTGTTATTGTTCATAATCCAAGAGGAGTTCAAGGCGATAATTTTTCATATGTTAATGAATATGCACTATTTGTTTATAAAAAAGGTTACAAGGTTATTGAATCTCAATTAGTTAAAGAAGAAGATATAGATTGGAGAGACCTAAGAGACAATGGTGGAGAGTCGCTCAGAACTGATGCGGCAACATGTTTTTATGCAATTAATGTATCAAAAGATGGCGAAATAATTGATTTTGGTCCTAATAGAACACAAGATATGTATTTCCATCCAATGAGAAATGTTGACAATGGTGATGGTACTATTTCAATTTATCCAATAGATGTTCAAGGCGTAGAAAGAAAATGGAGATATAATGTTGAATCAGTTGAAAGAATAAAACATCTACTACGTGTTAAAAAAATAGGCAATATATATGATATCGAATTAGGTAAAAATTTTGCCCCATATAGAACAGTATGGACTGATAAAAAATATGATGCAAATGAATATGGAACACAACTTATTAATAGTATGGTTCCAGACAATGATTTTTCATTCCCAAAATCTGTTTGGAATACATATGAATGTTTAAGAGCAGTAACATTAAATAGACCTAATGCTATTATATTGGATTTCTTCGCTGGAAGTGGTACAACAGGTCATGCAACTTTATTGTTAAATAAAGAAACTAATGGAAATAGAAAATTTATTCTTTGTACAAATAATGATGTTGGAGAGAAAAAAGAGAGGGAGTATAAAAAAGTTTATGGAAATATAGATGCTGGTAGTGAAAGTTGGAAAGAATATCAAGAAAAGTATGGTATAGCTTCATCAGTTACATTCCCAAGAATTAAATCTGCAATTTTAGGCTATAAACATAATAAAGATTTTAAAGAATTATTGTATTCTCGCAATATTACTCCAACGATAATCAAAAATAATACAAGAGTTGTTAATGAAATTAATGATATATACACTAATAATTCAAATGAATATAATGAATTAAAAACACTTGTTGAGGACAACAAAGTACAAGTGTATGGAATTATGAAAAAGGGGAATACTATTGAGGGCATTAAGGGTAATTTAAAATATTTCAAATGTGATTGGACACCAAGAAAACCAGAAGATTATTCATTAAATAATGCATTATGCCTTCATATAAAAGAAATGATTGAACTTCAAAACTTCATTGACTTGGATAATAGAACCAATATTCTTATTTTAAACAAAGATGATTATAAGAATTATGTTGATGGTAAAGATTTATCTAAAGTTAAAAATATTTGGGTAAATCAAAATATAATATTTAATTCACAAGAATTAGCCATTTTAAAATCTAAGGGATATAAGTATATCCCAAAAGAATTTTTTGGTGAGGAATTAAAGGAGGTAGCTGAATAATGTTCATAGGTAATTTGTATAAGTTTCAAGAAAATCATAAAAATAATTTATTAAAAGCGTGTGCTGACTACAGAGATTTAGTTTTAGCTGCTCCAACTGGTTCTGGCAAGACAATTCTTGCTTGTAGTTTTATAGATGATTATTTAGATGAAAATCCAAATACAGTTTTTGTTTGGTTATGTCCTGGTGCTGGTGGGCTTGAAAAACAATCTGAATTAAGTTTTGGTGAAGTAATGACTGGTATTGATTATGGAGATGTATATTCGTTCATTAATGAATCAAATCCAAGTGGAAAAGTATATTTCATAAATTGGGATAAGATTAATCGTAATTCAAATGTTGTACTTCGTGAAGGCGAAAGAAGAAACTTAATGGAAAGGGTTTATGATTGCCATCAAAATAACATTGAAATATTTATGATAATTGATGAAGAACATACATACCAAGATACTGCAGAACGCATGATTACAGATATGAATCCAGGACATGTACTAAGAATATCAGCTACTCCACTTAATACTGGAGATTATAAAGAAACTGTTGAAGATGATGAAGTTATTGCGACTGGATTAATTGCTTCACATATTTCAATCAATGAGGGGTTATCTGAAGCAATAGAAGATAATAATAATCTTGATGATGATTTAATGCTTATTGATTTGGCCGAAAAGAAAAGAAAGCAAATAATTAATGAATATAATAAATTAGGTAAGAACATAAGACCACTAGTTTTAATCCAATTTCCTAATGGAAGTGCAGAATGGATTGAAAGAGTCAAAAGTTCATTAAATGATTTAGGATATGGAGAAAATTCTGGAATGGTTACCTCTTGGTTTAGTGGAGATCATCCAGATAACATCGATGGAATATTAAAAAATGATGGTCAATATGCATTTTTATTATTTAAACAAGCAATAGCTACTGGATGGGATTGCCCAAGAGCAAAAATCTTAATTAAACTTCGTGAAGGCGGTACAGAAACATTTAACATTCAAACAATAGGAAGAATAAGAAGAATGCCCGAAAGACATCATTATGAAAATCCTATATTAGATAAATGTTATGTTTATACACTTGATAGCACATTTAAAGAAGGATTAACTAACGCTGTCTCAAATTCATTTTATAGTTATGCTTATAAAAGGAAATTTGATGCACCAAATATTATTTTGGAAAAAGAAAGCTTAGATGGTAATGATAGATATGCGGTAAATCCGGAATCTGTTGTTAAAGTAATGAGAAATAAAATATTTGAAGAATGTGATGTGAATAAAGATGGAGTTATTACACGAGCAAAAATGGAATTAGCAAAAGGATATGTTTTTGGGACTAAATTAAAAACAACAGCATTTGAGGGCGTGGCAAGAACTACAAGAGATGTTACTAGATTGAATAGAATCTTTGGAGGAGAACATCAAATTAGCAATCATGATGATGGCTTTATTATAAGAGATGCTAAAAGAAGAATTGCTGCTGCGCTCGGAATTGATGAAAATATTTCCAATAATGCTTTAAGAGTTTTATTTGCACCTATGGAAAATAAAATTAATTTATTATCTAATGAAGAATATGAATTCGAAAAAGCTAATAAAATAATTGAGGATATGTCTTTAAGAGAATATAATGCATTTTTGGTTAATAATAAAGAATTATTAATAGAAATGCTAAATAAGATTAATGCTAAGGAAATTGCTGATATTGAATACACGCAAATAAAAAAAGAAGATTGGTGTATCCCACAAGTACAATATTATAATCAACATAAGCGTATTCCAAGTAGAAGAATTATGAATAAGAATGTGTTTAAGGATTATGGCAATAATATTTTAATAAAACCAAATCGTAGTCATACGGAAAATGTGTTTGAATATTGGTGTGAAAACAATACTAATGTAAAATGGATTTATAAAAACGGAGATAAGGGAAAGGAGTTCTTTACTATTATCTATTACATTACATTTAGAAGATATAATTTTTATCCAGACTATATTATTGGAACAATTGATGGCAAAATATGGGTAATAGAAGCAAAGGGTGGAATTGATTCAACTGGTGAGTCTAAAAACATTGATAAGGTAGCAAAAAACAAATTCGAAGCTTTAAAGTTATACGCAGAGGAAAAAGGAAATATAAAATGGGGTTTTGTTAGAGCAATAGATCAACAATTATATATTTCCAATACTGAATGGACAGAAGATATGTTTAATAACAATATATGGAAGCCTATTGAGGAAATAATAAAATAAAATTGATTTTCAGCATTGATTTAAGTGTTTCCTAGTCTGAAATTACTTTTTGTTATATGTATATCAACATAATTGATATTGTAGTTTAATTAATCTGATAGAATAAATGTGCTAAAAGATAAGAGACATTGGTCCACACATAAAAGATAAAAAAAATATTTGGTTAAGAAAAATCTTCACTTTAATTCTATTTTATTAGTTTTATCAGCTGATATGCTATTAGTCACAATTACAGGTAATAGAATAAAAAAGTGGGTGATAAATGTGGGGGATAAAATAGTTATTTTAATTAGATATAAATCTTAATATGATTGTTGTGTGATGCTTTAATATGTTCTCAACGCTAAGTCCGAATAAATCATATAAAAATGTATATAAAATAATAAAAAATGCTAAAAATTAGTTAAAAAGTGGTAAATTTTGTTTTATTTCTTTTTTTATTTATTCTATAATATAGAAAATTAATTTTTGGGAGATACAACTATATGAAGGTTTATGCAAT
>JAIKVY010000024.1 GCA_024685275.1 Clostridia bacterium | reverse complement strand
AAGAATCAACAAAATGAATTTGTTAATTATGTTACTCCAAGTATATATTCAATAAGAAGATATAGTGGAGAAGATTCTATGAGTTTAGAATCAAAACTTGCTTTCCAAGCTGTAATGCAAACAATGATTGCTGATAACCTTAAAGAGTATGAAGCTAAAATAATGATGGAAGCAATTGATGAAAATGGAGAAATAATTGTTGATGAAAATGGAAACACACAATTAGAAGAAGAAACATTTTATATCAATACACAAGATAAAGGATCAGGTCAACAATTTGTATTTAGAAATTATCAATCTAAATTAGTTGGTGATTTATATGCAAAGCCATCTAAAGAGCATATATTAGGACTAGATGGTAATGCTATGGATGTTTTAGCTAGAATAATGTATGGTGGAAGAGTTTCATTATTAATCGGATTCATCGTTGTTATTATAGAAATCGTTCTTGGCGCAATTATGGGCGGAATCTCTGGTTACTTTGGCGGTATTGTAGATAATATCATTATGCGTATAGTAGATATTTTCTATTGTATTCCAACAATGCCAATACTAATTATTCTTGGTGCTGTATTCGATCAACAAAGATTACCAAACTTAGATAGGTTGATTTGGATGATGGCGGTTTTAGGATTTTTAGGTTGGCCAAGTATAGCAAGAATTGTTAGAGGACAAATTCTTTCATTAAGAGAACAAGACTTTATGATTGCTGCCGAATCAAGCGGATTAAAGAGTTCTAGAAAGATATTCAAACATTTAATTCCTAACGTTATGCCACAACTAATAGTTCAAGCAACTATGGGCTTAGGAAGTGTTATTTTAACAGAATCAACATTATCTTTCTTAGGTTTAGGTGTAAAATTCCCAATGGCAACATGGGGACAGATTATTAACTCGGTTTCATCAATATCAAGTATGGTAAATTATACGTATATTTGGATTCCAGTTGGTTTATTGATATGTTTAGCAGTTATTGCGTTTAACTTTGTAGGCGACGGATTGAGAGATGCATTCGATCCTAGAGCAAGCAGGTAAGGGAGGTTAATTTATATGAGTATAATTGATGATATTAAAAATAAATTAGCAAAAAGAAAGAAGAATAAAGAGAACTTTATCTCCCTAAAAGAATCTGCGAAAATTGCAAGAAGCAACAGACAAACAGTTCTCAAAATGGAGAAAATGCGCAAGCGTAAGAATATTCCTGAAAGCGAATATGTTTTACAAATGCGTGATAACGATAACGTTGTAGAATTTGATAATGTACATACCTATTTCTATACAAATGTCGGCGTAGTTAAAGCTGTTAATGGCGTTTCATTCGATGTTCCAAAAGGTAAAACTGTTGGTATAGTTGGTGAATCTGGATGTGGAAAATCAGTTACAAGTTTATCTTTAATGCAACTTGTTCAAAGACCAATGGGACAAGTAGTTGATGGTGAAATTAGATTTAATGATGAAGAATCTGGAAAAGTATACAACATTGCAAAAGCTCCTTTAAAAGTCGTTCAAGCTTTGAGAGGCGATAAAATGAGTATGATTTTCCAAGAACCAATGACAAGTTTAAATCCTGTATTTAAAATTGGAGATCAGATCAAAGAAGTCCTTGAAATCCATGAAGCTGGAATGACTAAAGAAGATATGAATAAAAAAGCAATTGAATTACTTGAAATGGTAGGAATTGCTAATAGTGCAGGTGTTGTAAAAATGTATCCGCATGAGTTATCAGGTGGTATGAGACAAAGAGTTATGATAGCTATGGCACTTGCATGTAATCCAAAACTTATTATTGCAGATGAACCTACAACAGCTCTTGATGTTACGATTCAAGCACAAATATTAGGTTTATTAAGAGATATTAAAGAAAAATCAAATGCTAGTATTATGTTAATTACCCATGACTTAGGTGTAATTGCTGAAATGGCTGATTTCGTTGTTGTTATGTATTCAGGAAAAGTTGTTGAAAGAGGAACTGTTCATGATATATTTGATCATCCTTCTCATCCATATACAATTGGGTTAATGAAGTCAAAACCTGTAGTTGGTAAAAAGATTGATAGATTATATAACATACCAGGTAACGTTCCTAACCCAGTTAATATGCCTAATTATTGTTATTTTAGAGATAGATGTGACTATCGTTGTGATAAATGTAATGGAGCATATCCAGAATTAAAACAGATATCACCTACCCATTTTGTAGCATGTCATAGAGATTTGGAGGATTAAGATGAGTAACGTAAAAGATTTCTTTAAAAAGATAGGACATGGTATAAAGGTTGTATATGACAAAATTACAATGACAAGTAATGCCGTTATAGATACAAGTGGAGATAATCCACCAATTGAACACCAAGAAGGAAATATGCTTGAAGTAAACAATTTGAGACAATATTTTCCAATAAAAGCAGGATTTTTTAAGAGAACAGTTGGGTATGTAAAAGCTGTTGATGGGGTTACTTTTAACATAAAGAAAGGTACAACTATGGGCTTGGTTGGTGAATCAGGCTGTGGGAAGACAACAACTGGTAGAACTATTTTAAGATTATACAAAAAGACATCTGGTCAAGTATTAGTAGATGGAGAAGATGTATATAAGATTAAAAATATTAGAAAATATAGACCTAATATGCAAATAGTTTTCCAAGATCCATATTCAAGTTTATCACCAAGAATGCCAGTAGCTGAAATAATTGGAGAAGCTGTTAAAGAACATAAGATAGTTCCTAAGGCTGAGTTTGAAGATTATATAACCAAAGTAATGAATGATTGTGGATTACCAGAATATTATAAACAAAGATATCCACACGAATTTTCTGGTGGGCAAAGACAAAGAATATGTATAGCTAGAGCTTTAGCATTAAAGCCAAAGTTAGTTATTTGTGATGAGCCAGTTAGTGCTCTTGATGTTTCAATTCAAGCTCAAGTAATTAACCTATTTAAAGATTTACAAGAAAAATATGGATTTACATATTTGTTTATTTCTCACGATTTATCTGTTGTAGAACATATTTCTGATCAAGTTGGTGTTATGTATTTAGGTAATTTAGTTGAATATGCACAAACTGATGAATTATTTAAACATCCAGCACACCCATATACTGAAGCCTTATTTAGTGCTATTCCTATTCCTGACCCAAATGTAAAAATGAATAGAATAATTTTGGAGGGAACAATTCCTAGCCCAGCTAATCCACCTAGAGGATGTAAATTCCACACAAGATGTAGTAAATGTATGGGAATTTGTAAAAAGTGCGTGCCACCACAATTAGAAATATCAGAAGGACATTTTGTAAGTTGTTTCCTTTATATTGATGAAGATAAGAAAAAAGAAATGGAAGAAGAATTTGATATCAATGAAGCAAAAAGATTAGAAGAAGAAAGAATAAAAGAACAAAAGAACTTTATTCTTAAATTAAAGAAGAAATTAAAAAGAAAAAAGAATAATTCTAACGGGAATATAGAAGATTCTGAAACCACTGAAGAAATAGAGGATACAATTAAAGATTCTGAAGATTCAGTTGAAACATATATTAGTGACTTAGAAAAGAAATAATCTATTAACTTATTTGAGGTTTTATGGCTAAAAAAACATATGACGATGATGATGGGCGTGTAATAGCACCTATGGATGATGTAAGCACACCATCTTTATTTGGCCATATATTCACTAGAAGTAAAAAAGCAAAAACCGCTGATGAAGTTAATTTAGAAGAAAAAGCTAAAAAAAATAAGACACTATACCAAGATTTAAGTCTAGAAGAAAAACGAGAATATAACAAAGATACTAGGGCAATAATCAGAGGAATAATAATTAGTTTATTGCCATATATCGGTATTATTTTAGGAATATTCACGATTGTAATTCTTATCATGTGGTTGTGTTTAAAATAATTGATTAAGTCTTAATAATCGCAATAATTCATGTAATAACTGTTGTTTAAAGAGAAATAAACAATTTATTTGGTTGTTTATTTAATTTAAAATTATATAATTTAAGTATGTTTATGTTTGGAAAGTATATTAATAAATATTATGTTAAATATTCCTATTTGTTTTTGATAGGAATAATATTTCTCATTGGCGTTGATATCGTTCAATTAATGCTTCCAGAAGCATTAGGAACGGTAGTTGATACTATAGAGAATACGACAATATACACAGATGAAATAAAGAATAAACTATTATGGGAAAGTCTAAAAATTCTATTTGCAGGTCTAGGTATTTTTTTAGGAAGAATTGTATTTAGAGTAACAATTTTTAGAGCTTCAACTAGAGCTGATATAGGAATTGGAGAACAATTATTTAATAAAAGCCTTAAGCTTGATTTGAATTTTTATCATAATAATAAAATTGGTTCTTTAATGTCATATTACACAATCGATATAGAAAACATTCAAGACTTTTTTGGGTGGGGAACAATACAAATAATAGACGCTTCATTTTTATTGATTTATACGATTGTAAAAATGTTCTTATCAAATATATTTATCTCAATCATTATTATTATTCCAATAATATTTATTGGAGTATGGGGAGCACTTGTTGAAAAATACATGGTATTAATATATGAGCAAAGACAAGATGCATATAGTAAAATATATGATTTTACACAAGAAAGTTTTACTGGAATAAGAGTTATTAAAGCATTTGTAAAAGAAACTAGCCAAGTTTTATTGTTTTCAAAGCTAGCAAAAAAGAATCAAGAAATGAATGTTAAATTTGGTAAATTTTACTTTATTTTTGACCTATTGCTAAGAATAATCATTGCACTAGTATCTAGTTTAATACTTGGTGTAGGTGGTTTTTTAGTATATTTAACAGTTAATGGAACTCCATTTGTTTTATTTAATCAAGAAATAACTTTTAATGTCGGATCATTAGTTACATATTTAGGATATTTTACAATTCTAATATGGCCAGTTATTGCATTTGGACAAACAATTACAATGTTTAGCAGAGCAAAAACAAGTTCAAAAAGAATAACAAACTTTTTAGATGCTCCAGAAGATATAAAAGATGATATTGGAGAAGAATTAACTGATGTTAAGGGGAAAATAGAAATACGCAATTTATCATTTTCATATCCTAATACGGATGTAAAATCTTTAGATAATATAAATTTAACAATTAATCCAGGAGAACACATTGGAATAATTGGTAAAATTGGAAGCGGAAAATCAACCTTTATAAATTTATTAGTTCATTTATATAACATTGATAAAAACTCGATTTTAATAGATGATGTTGATTTAATGGATATTAATGTAAATAGTCTTAGAAAAAACATAGCACTTGTTCCACAGGATAACTTCTTATTTAATGCAACAATTGAAGATAACATAAAGGTAGGTAAAGACGATGCATCTAAAGAAGAAATAATAGAATCTTTAAAGAAAGCAGCAGTGCTTGAAGATATTAATAACTTCCCACAAAAAGAAGAAACGCAAATTCAAGAAAAGGGCGTAAGTTTATCAGGCGGACAAAAACAAAGAATATCCATAGCTAGAGCGTTTATAAAGGATGCTCCTATTATGATATTAGATGATTCACTTAATGCGGTTGATACAAAAACAGAATTAGATGTATTAAACACGATAAAAGAGTATAGAAAAGATAAGACAACAATTTTTGTATCATCAAGAGTATCAACAATAAAAGATTTAGATAAAGTAATTGTATTTAATGAAGGAAAGTTAGAAGCATTTGATACACCAGATAATTTGATGAAAACTACTAACACATTCTCTAAAATGTATATTCTACAAAAGCTAGAAATGGAGATTTAATGAATATTAAAGAGATAATTAGATTATTAAAATATGCAAAGACTGAAAGGTGGAGATTTATTGTTGCCATCATATTAATGCTATTTGAAGTAGGATTAAATGTCTTTTTACCGTACATGGAAAAAATGGTTATAGATAAACTAGAAATGCAAAGTATAGTTATGAAAGTCGTTATCTTTTTAATAGTTGGATTCTTAACGCTTTCAGCTGTTAATCAAGTTGTTTTATATTTTGAATCAATGCTTTTAATTAGGGCTGGACAAGGTATTGTATATGAATTGAGAAAGGAAGTATTTTCTCATATTGAACAATTTTCTCAAAATCAATTTAATAATATGCCTGTTGGGTATTTGGTAACAAGAGTTACTAGTTATACCAATTCAGTTAGTGAATTTTTTAGTAGTACAATTATTCAATTATTTTCTAATATTTTATTATTCGTTGGAATATATGCAATGATGTTTATTATGTCTTGGAAACTGGCTTTAATTCTTTCAATTTTTGTTGCATTAGTCTTTATTATTTCTATTATATTTAGAAGAAAAATTAGTAAAATATTTGATGATGAAAAGAATTATATAAGCAATTTAAATATATATCTAAGTGAAAACTTAGGAGCAATGAAACTTATACAATTATTTAATATTCAAAATAAGAAACGTGAAGAATTTAAAAAGCAGAATGAAAAAATTGGGAATACGAGATATAAAATATTTTTAGGTTTTACACTATATAGGCCGTTAATTAATTTAATATATTATATAACAATAGCAGCGGTATTTTATTTTGGTATTAAATTTAATTTCACTGGAGGCGAAATAGTCGCATTTTATCTATATCTAGGTAGATTCTTCGAGCCAATAGAAAATATTGCAGATCAAATAAAAGTAATTCAAGATGCATTTTCTTCAATACATAAGTTATTTGCAATAATGGATACAAAGATAGAAATAAGAGATAAAGAAGATGCAATAGAAATAGATAAAGTTGAAGGTAAAATTGAATTTAAAAATGTATACTTTAGTTATTCTAATGATGAAAACTATGTTTTAAAGAATGTTAGCTTTGTTATAAATCCAAAAGAATCATGTGCGTTTGTTGGTGCTACAGGTTCAGGGAAAACAACAATTCTTAGCCTTATTGCACGTAATATTGAGCCACAAAAAGGTGAAATATTGTTAGATGGTATTAATATTCAAAACATCAAAATAAAATCTCTTAGAAAAGTATTAGGGCAAATGTTACAAGATGTATTTCTATTTAGCGGAACAATTAGAGATAATATAACTTTGTTTGATAACCAGGATTTTACCGATGATGAAATAATGGATGTAGCACGTTATACAAACGTAGATAAATTAATTGAATCTAGTCCAAATAAATTAGATGAGCAGATTATAGAAAAGGGTGAAAACTTCTCAAATGGTGAAAGACAACTTATATCATTTGCAAGAACGGTTTTAGCAAAGCCACAGATAATAATATTAGATGAGGCAACTTCAAATATTGATTCTGAAACAGAAGTTTTAATCCAGAATTCACTTGAGAAGATAAAGAATATAGGAACAATGATAATGGTAGCTCACAGGCTTTCAACAATACAAAACGCAAATCAAATAATTGTTTTAAATAAAGGTGAAATTATAGAAAAAGGTTCGCATCAATCACTCTTAAAGCTACATGGTTATTATTATAAACTATATCAAATACAAAGACAAAAACAATTAATATAGTATCCCATTATTACTATAAAAGCATACTATACGCGAATGTAATTAAATTATGTTTATACATAATGTTTCATATTATTTAATAAAATGTGACAAATTTCTATTAATTATTTATAATATAAACATATTTTAATTTAGGAGAAAAAATATGTGCATTACAAAAACAGTTTTTAAAATATCTTTTGGAAGACATGATGGGAAAATGAATATATTACTAAAAAATAATCTTCCATTACTTTTAGGTGATTATGTCTATGATTTAATGGACAAAGTTACAGTAGATTCTGAATGTTTAGTATCAACATATCCTCATACAATTAGAACAATGTGGGTTGATGACAAAACAAAACTTAAAGGATATTTTTTTAAAAACCCTCAAGAGACTAATAAACTAGCAGTTCTTATTCATGGTTATAATAGTAGAGGATTATCTGATCATGCACATAACGCTTTGTTTTATTTAAAAAATGGGTATGATGTATTTATGACAGCTAATAGAGGTTGTGATATATCAGGCGGAGACTACACTGGATTTGGGATATTAGAAAGTAGAGATACATTAAAGTGGATTAATCAATTGGTTGAAGAAAACAAAGATTATAAAATTGTTATTCAAGGTGTTTCACTTGGCGGGGCAACGTCTTGTATGTTATCGCATTTAGATCTTCCCACAAATGTTAAATGTATAATAGCAGATTGTCCATTCAAAACTTTACCAGCTCAACTTGTTCAAAGTGCAAAATTATTTCACCTTCCAACATTTTTACTTAAACCACTAAATAAAATATGTAAAAAAGAAGCTGGATATTCATTTGAGGATGATTCTGCATTAAATGCAGTGAAAGAAGCAAAGGTTCCAATTTTCTTTATTCATGGAGATATTGATAAGTTTATTCCGTGTGAAAATAGTAAAGAATTATATGAAGCATGCTCACATAAAGATAAACAACTTCTAATAATTGAAGGAGCTGCTCATGGTAGTTCAAACTTTATTAACCCAGAAAAATATTATTCAGAAATAGAAAAATATTTAGAAAAACATATTGGATAATTTATAAATCAAAAATTTAAAGATTAAATTCTGATAAATCAATATCGTTATCAGTTAAAAAATTTGGATCTTCATCAAGAGCAATTGCAAGCAACTTTGATTTTCTAGGTTTGCTTTTTGAATTAATATAAAAAATACCGAATACAGCAAAAACTGTACCG
>JAIKVY010000006.1 GCA_024685275.1 Clostridia bacterium | reverse complement strand
TTTAGCAAAAGTAGCTATGGATATTGTTGCTAAACATATTAAAGCAGATAGTGATGGCGTTAGAATAGCAGAGTTAAATGAACAATCATTTAGAGAAAAATTGTGGGAGCATGAGCCATTAACAGATTTTTGGCGTATAGGACATGGGACAAAAGAAAGACTAGAAAAACATGGGATGTTTTGTTTAGGAGATGTTTGTTTGCAATCAGTTAATAATGAAGAGTTATTGTATAAACTGTTTGGAATTAATGCCGAGTTATTAATCAATCATGCTTGGGGATATGAATCAACGACAATAAAGGATATAAAATCATATAAACCAATAGCAACCAGTTTATCAAGTGGTCAAGTTTTACCAGAAGGATATAAATACGAAAAGACCAAAACCATAGTAAAAGAAATGTGTGATTTGTTAGTTCTAGATTTAGTAGATAAGGATCTAGTAACAGACCAAATCGTTCTATACATTGGATATGATGTTGATAACCTAAAGGATAAAGAAATATTAGAAAAATACAAAGGGCCAATAGTTTTAGATTACATAGGTAGAAAAGTACCAGCAAGTGCTCATGGTTCAATTAATTTAGGCAAATATACATCATCAACTAAACTCATTTTAGAAAAGACAATGGAATTATTTGAATTAATAATTAATCCAATTCTTTTATCAAGAAGAATAAATATTGTTGCTAATCACACGATGAAAAAAACAGATGTGCCTCAAGAAAAAACAGAATATGTACAGTTATCTTTCTTTGAAGATAATGTGAAAAAAGAACAAGAAAGAATTAAGGAAGAACAAAAAGAACAGGTAGAAAATAAATTACAAAAGGCGATTAATAAAATACACAAAAAATATGGTAAGAATTCTATTCTTAAGGGTGTTAATTACAAAGATGGAGCAACTACTAAAATAAGAAATAATCAAATAGGCGGGCATAGGAAATAATGGGCAAGTATGATGAAATAATAAACTTACCACATCATGTATCTAAATATCATAAGAAAATGTCAAATTATGATAGAGCTGCACAATTTTCTCCATTTGCAGCATTAACAGGATATGATCAAACAATACTTGAAACAGCAAGAGAAACGTTTGAAAAGATTGAATTAAGTGAAGAGAATAGAGATCTTAATAATAGAAAGCTACAAATAATCTTAGAGAATATAAAAAAGAAACCACTTATCACAATTAAGTATTTTAAATATGATGCATACAAAGAAGGCGGAGCATATGTAGAAAAGAGTATGCAAGTAAAAAGAATCGAACCAGTAGAACAAAAACTAGTCTTTACAGATAACGAAGAAATCTCTTTTGAACAAATATATGAGATGAAATCTGAAATTTTTGAAAATCTTGATTAAAAATTAAACTCTCAATCTTCAAAAATAGTAAAAATTTTAAAAAATGAATAAATTTAACATTTATAAATTACAAAATTTTTGAAAATTTGATATTTTCTATCATTTGATATATACTAATTTTATAAAAATTTAAAAAATGGTGGTTTTTACATATGAAAGATGGATTTATTAAAGTTTGTGCATGTACTCCTAAACTTAAAGTAGGAGATATTAACTATAATAGTGAACAAATTATTGAGGAAATAACAGCAGCGACTAACTTGGATAACAAAATAATTGTTTTTCCAGAGTTAAGTATAACAGCATATACTTGTGGAGATTTATTTTATCAAGATATAGTTTTAGAAAAAGCTAAAAATGCATTAATTGATATAGCAGAAAAAACAAAAGAATATGAAATAATATCATTTGTAGGATTACCAATAAAGATTTATCACAACATATATAATGTTGCAGCAGCAGTTTTTAAAGGCGAAATATTAGGATTAGTTCCAAAACAATATGTGCCAAACTACAATGAGTTTTATGAACATAGGCAATTCTCATCAGGCAAAAATTTAAATGAATTTATTGATCTAAATGGTAAACAAGTAAAAATATCACCAAACATTATCTTTTCATGCAAGGAAATGCCATCAGTAAAAATTGCATGTGAAATATGTGAAGATTTATGGGTTATGAATCCACCATCAATAAGCCATGCAATTAATGGAGCAACAATAATTGTAAACTTATCAGCAAGTAATGAATTAGTAGGAAAAATTGACTATAGAAGAGAATTAATAAGTAATCAATCATCAAAACTATATTGTGGATATATTTATTCAAGTTCAGGCCAAGGCGAAAGCACAACCGATATGGTATTTGCAGCAAGTAAATTTATTTGTGAAAATGGAAAAGTACTAAGTGAAGGTGAAATATTTAAACTTGGTCTCATTTCAAGCGAAATAGATTGTGAGTTTTTAGAACATCAAAGAAGAGTTGCTGCTCAATATGATATTGAACAAAAAGGTGATTATACAATCATTCCATTTTCATTAAAGAAGAAGGAAACAAAATTAACAAGAACGTATCCTAGATATCCTTTCGTTCCAAATGATTCTAACAAAATATCTAAAAGAGCAGAACTTATTTTATCTTTACAAGCACAAGCTTTAGCAAAAAGATTTTTACATACAAATGCTCAAAGTGCTGTTATAGGAATAAGTGGTGGACTTGATAGTGCATTAGCTTTATTAGCCACTATACGAACTAAAAAGATATTAAAAGAAGAATATAACAAAGAATTGGATGTAATTGGTATAACAATGCCATGTTTTGGA
>JAIKVY010000237.1 GCA_024685275.1 Clostridia bacterium | reverse complement strand
TGTTTATTATAATTCTTCCATCTTTAAGAAATCTTCAAATCTTATGTGTTTAACAACCGATGTTGAATAATCAATAATATCGTTAGTTATTAATATTTTCTGATTTCTATTATCTACTTTATCAAAAGCGCCCATTTCTCTTTCATACGCTTTTTCATCAGCAACACTATATGCTACTTGAACTAAAAAAACTTTGTTATCTTTTGATGCTAAAAAATCAATTTCTTTCCCATTATTTACAAATACTTTTAATTCATAACCCATATAAAGAAGTTCGTTATACACTATATTCTCTAAATTATGGTCTAAATCATATCTATAGTTATTTGCTCGCAAAGAATTAAAACCAACATCACAATTATATATTTTTCCATAGAATTGTAATTCCTGTTTTGTTTTTGTAGAATACTGAGGTATTTCATCGATAATGTACGCTTCTTTCAAACATTCCATAAATCTAGTAACCGTGGACATTGCTAAATCAGGAAAGTCATTTTTCATATATTTATGAATTGATCTAATTGAAAATATTCTTGAATTACTACGCAAAACATAATTAACTACCTTTTTAAATGCAACTACTTTTCTAATCTTATATCTCTTAATTAAATCATTTACAACTATAGTGTTCTCTAAATCCGATAAATATGCCTTTGTCCCTTCTAAAGAAGTGTTTTCAAATCTTCCAGGAAAACCACCCCAAATTAGATAATCTGTTACGCTAACATCAACATCAAATTCTTTACCATATTCACTGATTTCCTTATACACAAAAGGTCTAATTCTAAATGAAACAAAACGACCACTTAATAACGTCGAAATTTCGCTAGACAATAGTTTAGAATTTGAACCAGTTATAAATATAGAACAATTATCTAATCTTAAATCTTTAATTGCTACTTGCCAGTTATCAATCTCTTGAATCTCATCAAAAAAACAATAACATTTCCCTTCTTTTCTATTATTTTTAACATATTGTATTAATTCACTTACGTTACTCGCCATAGCAAAATCACTTGTTTTTTCAAAATTTAAATAAATTATATTGTCGGTTTTTGTTGCAATCTCATCAATTATCATTTTCAGTATTACTGATTTACCACATCTTCTTACCCCAGTAATAACCTTAACTAAATCACTATCATAAAATCCTCTAATTACTTTAAGATACTTTTCTCTAACTATCATAAAAGCCACCTTTATTTTTTATTACTAAAAGTATACGCTACAATTTTTTAAAAATCAATATTTTGTATCGTAATATAAGACAATTTTTGTATTTTATATAAAATGTATCGTAATACGAGACAATTTTTCGTTTTTTTTAAAAATGTCTCGTTTGACATTAAATAATAATTTATTTTATTATTAAGTTATCTACAAATTTCTAATAAAAGGAGATTACAAATGGAAGAAAAAGAACTACTTGCCCTAAAGGAAAATATCAATAAAAAACTTGCTGTATTAGAAAAAGAAATTTTAGAAACACTAGACGATTATGATTACTCTGATACACCAATTGATGATTTGTTCTTAGAAGAAATTCCATTTGAAACTACAGTTAATCAACGTTACTTTGAAAACTTATTACAAACACGTAAAATAGAATTGCTTTTATTGGAAAAAATAGATGATATTTTATCAGCATCCAATGATAAGAACAAGCGCCATACCAACGTTAAATCTATTGAAGAACTCATTTCTTTTATTCGTTCCATCAAACACGAAAGCGAACAAGCTATCGACAACGAAAACCATATGCTCAAATCTATGGACGATTCTTTATCCGTATTGAAAAAATTGAGGACAAATTTATAGTTTAATATTTAACAACAACAATTATTTTATTTGATAATCTATTTATAAATTCATCAAATAGTCTTCAACGTTTATATAATTAATTGTGCCTACTCTACGTGTTCTTCCGCGATAAAGCACATATTTCTCTATGATTTTGCCATATATTCGTTCAACAGTAGCACATTTTTCAGCATTATTTAGATGTTTTGTTTGATCTTTAGTTGCTTTATCACTATGTTTAACTTCAAAAATAGAACAGCTATTTGTCTCGCTATCGTATATGACCATATCAAATTCACCACCTTCCACAAAACGATATTGAAATGCTTTCTTTTTAGAAGATATAGTTTTTACTGTTTCTAACAAAACAATATCTTCAAGCATTCTTCCTTTAACGTCACTTAGTATTTTCTCGATAATATACGATTTATCATATTCTGATATGGTATTAAAATATGCATCTTGCATAAGTGAATAAACTAAAGCTTTGGTAATAGCATAACGCATTCCAGGTTGTGTAAAAATATAGTAATCTTGTAAACCGCCATTTTCCACTTTATAAGGACAATTATAAATCAAATCTAACATACGAAGGTATTTCTTTATCGTCTCAACATGTGCTTGTGTAAGTGGAATAGATAATTCTTCTTTTTCTTTTACGTCTATAATAGCTTTTAATCTTGTTATAATTTGTTTTGAATCAACCTCATCTAAAACATGTGCACGAGGTAATGGAACATCATGCAATAAAAGATTTTTTGCAGAACCAAAATCATGAGATTTAAATTCGCGCTCTATAGTACTCAAAAGAAACCGATAATTCATATCTTCTACAATACGATTGATAACATTGGTTAATTCGCCCTTATCATATAGTTCTTGCAATGCATTAAAATAACTACCAAAAGTATTATTTTTAAGTGCATTTTGGATGTTACGACTGATAGCGGAATCAATATATTTGCGAGTACTCTCGTCATCACGGAACGATACTTCATCCGAATTCATATCTTTATCATCAAAACTCATATTTTCTTTTTTTAGAGTTCCACCATATTCAATATACGAATCTATATATTTGATCTCAAGAAGTCTTGAGTATTCTTTAAAAGGAATAAATGAAGTGTGAATCATAACACTACGGTCATATAATTCATCTCGGTCAGCCATTGCAAAACTCAAAGAATCTGTTCCTGAAAGGACAATTTTCATACCCATCATGCTAAAAATATCTGATAGAACAGCTGCTGTATTAATAAAATCT
>JAIKVY010000229.1 GCA_024685275.1 Clostridia bacterium | reverse complement strand
TAATATATGAAGATGAAAATATTTTTATTGTATATAAACCAATTAAGATTAAAAGTGAAGGTTTATTTTCTATGGAATATTTTATTAATCTTAATGTTAATAATCATTATAAACTTGTTCATAGATTAGATACAAATACAGATGGTTTACTAATTTTTTCTAAAAAATATGATATATATGAAATGCTAAAAGAAGTATTCATTAAAAAGGAAATTAAAAAATTTTATCAAGCTATAATATATTATGAACCGAAATTAAATCTTAAAACGCCAGTTACTTTTGTTGATTATTTAACAAAGTTTGATAATCAATCTAAAGTAAGTATATCTAATAAAATGAGCAGAAATTCCCAAGAAATTAAAACTATAATAAATAAGATTACACCTTTATTTAGTAATGTTTATTTATTCGATATAGAAATACCAACAGGAAAAACACATCAAATAAGAGCACAATTATCATACCATAACTTTAAAATTGTTGGTGATGAAAAATATGGAAATATCCTTATTAACAAAAAATTTAATTGGACAACACAAATACTTACATTTCATTCATTACAATTTAATATATCAAATAATCCTAAATTAGAGTATTTAAATGATTTAGAAATAACAATTGATAATATGGATATAAGAAGTAGTATTGGTTCTTTTTTATCATCCCAAAAAAATATCCAGCATAAGCTGGATAGTTAGTCTATAAGCCGAGTTCTGTCTAGATTAGTCATCTATCTACATTATTTGTCGCCAAATAATTCAAGCGATTCTGAGGCTTAGAGAGAATATAATAGCCTCATTCTTGCATCCAATGGGGTTTACACAGCCATTTTCGTCTCCGAACTGCTGGTGCGCTCTTACCGCACCTTTTCACCCTTACAAACATAGTTTGCGGTTATTTTCTGTTGCACTATCCTTAAAGTCACCTTCAGCAGGCGTTACCTGTCATTGTTTCTCTCAGATGCTCGGACTTTCCTCATGCACAAAGCATGCGACTAATCAACTAACAAAAGAATATTACCATTATTTAGTAAATTATACAAGCATAAATAATAATGTTAAATTACAGAATATACTTTTAAATTGTATATTATTATTTCTGTTAAAAATAAATCTCAAAATGTTTAATATATTGTAAAAATATATTAGTAGTTGTATAATTATCATGATTTTAACAATAAAGGGGTTTTATATGAAACAATTTACAATAAAAGCAAAAGATGGTTTTGATATTGGTATCGATTTATGGGATGAAGTGAGTAATCCTATTGGCTGTGTTCAAATAGCTCATGGTATGGCAGAACATCCTGATAGATATGATGATTTTGCTAAGTTTTTAAATAAATCTGGATACATTGTAGCAGCTGATGATCATAGAGGGCATAGAAGAGGTGCATACAATGGAGAAAAAGGTTTAGTTAATGGGGATAGTTGGAACCAAACAATTGAAGATATGGATTGTTTATGTGAATATTTAAAAGAACAATATAAACTCCCTATTTTGCTTTTAGGACATAGTTATGGTTCATTTTTATCTCAAGCATTTTGTGAAAGATATTCTAGTAAAATAATTGGTTGTATTTTAAGCGGAACATCTCATATGAAAAATGCACTTACAATAATGGGCAGATGTATTTCTGGTATGATGAAGACATTCCAAGGTGGTAATAAACCCGGCAAAATTATTGATAAGCTTAGCTTTGGTGAATACAATAAACCTTTTTTAGATCAGGGACAACAATTTGCATGGCTTTCTAGAGATAAAGAACAGGTAGAAAAATACCAAAATGATCCTGATTGTGGATATGTTTTATGTAATGATTATTATTATTACTTCTTAAAAGGTGTAACAAAATTATATGGAGATGATGCAAAATCTATCAGGAAAGATTTTCCAATAATGATAGCAGTAGGATCTATGGATCCGGTATCATCTAACGCGAAGAATGCATATAAATTAAATGAATTTTATAAAGGAATTGGTCTAAATCCAGTAATGAAAGTATATGAAAATGCAAGACATGAAATCTTGAATGAAATAAATAATCAAGAGGTTTACAATGATTTCTTAGATTTTATTAATAATGCATTTCAATCTGGGAATAAATAAAAATATTTTTAAAAAACTAAAAACTTTAAATTAAAGGATATATGATGAAAAAAATATACAAGATATTGATTATATCAATGCTTCTAGTTTTGATATTTTCTTTGGCCGGATGTAACAAAAAAAAGATTAATGATGAACCTTTAGAAGCAAAAGAAATTGCTATAAATTCAGCACAAGATTTAATTGATGCAAAACAATATGTAGGAGTAAAGTATAAAAATTATACAATTAAATTGTATCAAGATATTGACTTAAGTGAAGTTAATTGGACACCTTTTGGTATTTCTTATACTAATGCATTTATGGGTACATTTGATGGAAATGGTAAAACAATTTCTAATCTAACAATTAAAGGTTGGGATGAAGATGGACAACCTCTATATATTGCAAAAAGGGTATTAGGATATAAAGAAGATGGCTCTCCTGTATATAAAAGTAGTGACATTATAAGTGTTAATCTTGGCACAGAGTATGATGAATACTATACTCATGTAAACTCATATGTTTTTGAAGGGGATAATAGTGATCCTAATTATGTAAATATGTCCAAAAAGGGAACAATAGAAACAGGGAATGGTAACGGAAGCGTTGGATTCTTTGGTTTTTTAGTAAATGCTACTGTAAAAGATTTAACTATTGATAATGCTGATATTAGTTATTATGAAGATTCTTCAATTTGTTATGGGGGTGTATTATCTGGATTTGAAAGTTCTTGTAATTTTACAAATGTAAAAGTAAAAGACTCCTCACTCAATAGTTCTTTAGTAAAATCAATGGTGGTAACGTATCATGATGAAAGTGCACAACCTAAATCAATTGATTACTCGAATAGTATAACTGAATACAAAGGTACAGTAGTAGGTTATTCAATGAATAGTTCTTCTACTACCAAGAAAGAATATAACAACGTTATATCAGAAAATTGTGTTATTTGTAACAATAATTATGTTTGTGAAATTAAAAATGGATTTAGTATAGTTACAACTGATTTAGATGAAAATGAAAAAAGAAATTCTTATTTAGTTAAGGAAAAAGATTCTCAAAAAGAATTTGAAGTTACGTTAATAAAAGATGATAATTATAATGTTTTAAAGCAAGATGTTGCTGAAAAAACATTTATTTCAGGACTTGTTGGATTTTCTAGTGGTGTTAAATTTACTAATTGTTCTGTTACTGGAATTAATAAAAATACATTGAATGATACATATGAATATCTTCAAAATAATCCTGTGTATTTGGCTGGTAGGAATGTTTATTTAGGTGGTTTAATTGCGTATTCTTCTAATTGTGAAGTATACAATTGTTCTGCCAATGGTGTATATATGACAACTACCGCTTGGAATAAAGGTATTGATAAAATGAATAGTTGGTATACTAGATCATATACTGGATACGTTTTTGATAGTGTTACAGCTGGTGGTTTAATTGGTTGTGGGGAAACGATTTTAGTTGGTTCATCTACGTCAGAAGATATTTTGTTTGAATTAGGAGGGAATTCAAGCAGTTTATATTCTGTTACTGGTTCTGGTATTATTGGGTATATTAATTCAAAATCAATAATATCAAATTGTGATGTTACTAATCTTTATGTATATAGTTCATATACTGGATTTAATGAGAATTTAGGATCATCATTAGCAGGTATTTGTTCAATATGTTACAGCTCTAATATCAATAATTGTAATGTCGAAAATATTAATTTTGACATTGATAAAGATATTGAAAGTTATGTTTATTCAAAAGCATTTATTTCGCGTGTTTATGGCGATTCATCAGTTGAAGAATTAAATGCTAAACATGTTTATTTTTTTAATAATAATGTTAGAACTATTAAAACAGAAAAGGATGATGTTATAGTTCCTAATGAATACAAAAACAATTATGTAATAGAGGATGGATTAAAAGTATCACGAATATACAGATTCGATGAAAATGGTAATTATGGTAACAACTATGTATCTGTGTACGGGGAATTAAATGAGAGAGATACTTTTGGTAATGCATATATTAGTGAAGAGCTTTTCGTTAATGCTAATGCAGAATTGGAAGCAAAATACAATGAAGATGATATTATCCTAGAAAACGATATTTATTATTATTATTCAAAAGATACTGATTCATACAATTCGATTAATGATGAAAAAACTTTTGAAGAATTTAGAAAATATAAAAAAGATACATTATATGTAAAGAAAAATAATTCATATAAGTATGTTGAATTTAAGAATAATAGTTTTGTAAATGGATTAAATTATTATGAATATAATAAAGAGAATGCTTCGCTAGATCCAACAACTGACAATATAGTTAACAGTTCAAAGAAATATTATGTATTATCATCAGATATTCAAATTGATAATTATCAGTTAAAAATTAAACTTTATTCTAAATCTAATAACATATACGAATTTGATAATTCAAAGCAAGAAGATAGTTTCTTATCGTATAATATAGCAGTCAATGAATTAATAACAGGTGATGATTGTTACGCAATAGTTGGAAGTGAATTATATGAATTACCAATTTCAGAAATTTATTATCATTTTTATTTTGAAGAAGGTAAAGGATTTAAAGTAGACGAAAATAACTATTTACTCAGTAAAGATGTACTTGATATTGATTTTTCAAGCTACAAAATTGTTATTGGCAGACCAACTATTAAAATAGATACTTTAAACTATAATTATGTTTAAGATTAATAAGTAATATTTGCTTATTTTTCTTGACAAATTAATTATTTTTATTTATATTTATTATACAAGTAGATATATATCTCACCGTAAGCATAGGTAAAACGGTTATAAATATAATTTAATTTATATATGTTTATATTTTGGTATATTTTGCTTGTGTAAAATATACTTTTTTTATTTATGGAGGAAATGTACTTGAAAGAATACAAAATTAATGATCAAATTACTGCTAAAGAAATTAGATTAATTTTTCCATCAGGAGAGGCAAAAATTGTATCAATTGAAGAGGCTAGAAAAGCTGCGGAATTTAATGATTTAGATATAGTATTATTTAATGAGCAATCAGAACCTGTTACTTGCAAATTAATGGATTATAATAAATATGTTTTTGATAATAAAAAAGCTGAAAAAGAACAGAAAAAATTACAAAAACAAAAAATGGTTATCACCAAAGAAGTTCAATTTTCACAAGGTATTGGTGATGCAGATAGAAATGTAAAAATTAAAAAAATTAAAGAATTTTTAAATGATGGATATAAGGTTAAAGTGATATTGAGAATGAGAGGAAGACAAAGTGCTCATATTGATATTTCATATAATGTCTTTAATATTGTATTAGATGAAATTAAGGATTTAGGTATTTGCGAAAAACAACCATTAGTGGAAGAAGGTTATAATGGTAAATATTCGAATTTATTTATGATCCTTGCACCAAAAAACAAAAAAAATAAATAAATTTACTAAGGAGGATTTTAATTATGCCAAAAATGAAATCAAAAAGTGGGGCTAAAAAGCGTTTTAGATTTACAGCAACTGGAAAGATAAAAAGAGCTAAGCAAAATAAGAATCACATTCTTAACAAAAAGACAACAAAAAGAACTAGACACCTTCGTCAAGGTGGGTATGTAGATCAAACACAAGAGAAAACTATAAGTACACTTATTTATGGTCAAAAGTAATATAGGAGGGAATTATGAGAATAAAAAGAGCTGTTAATGCTGTTAAGAAAAGAAGAAAGATATTTAGAAAAGCAAAAGGATATAGAGGATCAAAATCTACATCATATAGAATAGCTAGAGAAGCTGTAATGAAATCTGGGCAATATGCATTTGTCGGAAGAAGAAATAAGAAAAGAGATTTTAGAAGATTATGGATTGCTAGAATAAATGCTGCAGCAAGATTAAATGGATTATCATATTCTAAATTTATGTACGGTTTAAAATGTGCTAATTCTAATCTTAATAGAAAGGTTTTGGCTGAAATTGCTGTTTCTGATGCTGAAGGATTCAAAAAACTTTGTGATATTGCAAAAGAAAGCATAAATAAATAATTTTTAATTAGCGGTCAAATTGACCGCTTTTTATATTTATGATAATTAAATCTACTCAGAATCAAAATGTAAAGTTTCTTCGAAAACTAATTAAAGATAAATCATTTAGGAACGATAATGGTTTATTTGTTTGTGAGGGTAAAAGGTTAATTGAATCAATACCTAATTCTTTTAAGATACATTCAATTTATATTAGAGAAGATAAAGAAAACGAGTATATTAATTTTATTAATAAATATCAAAGTTATGTTTTAGATAAAGATATTTTTAATGGGATAGCTGATACAAAAAATCCATCTGGTATTATGGCGATAGTTTACCAACAAATAATATCATTAGATAATTTACAAGATGGACCATTTTTATTGTTAGATAATATTTTAGATCCAGGCAATTTAGGAACTATATTAAGGAGTGCTGCTGCTATTGATATAAAAAATGTTATTTTATATAACTGTACAGATTTATATTCTCCTAAAGTTGTTAGAAGTTCTATGAGTGGTTTGTTTTTTTTGAATATTTATCAATTAGATTTAAACAATACATTAAAAATTATTAAAAATAAAAATTTAATTAGTTTAGATTTAAAGGGTGAGAATATTTACAATTATACTTTAAAAGAAAATGATTGTTTATGTGTTGGAAATGAAGCTTTTGGTTTATCACCAGAAATTCGTGAACGAACCAATATGTATCTAACAATTCCAATGAAAAATGTTGAATCGTTAAATGCTGCTATTAGTGTATCTATAGCAATGTTTATTTTAAAAAAATAATTTAATAAGGAGAAATAATATGAGTGGACACAGTAAATGGGCAAATATAAAAATTAAAAAAGGTAAAAATGATGCAGTTCGAGGAAATATTTTTACTAAAATTGGAAGAGAACTAGCTGTTGCTGTTAAACAAGGAGGGCCAGATCCTGCTAGTAACTCAAAATTAAGAGATGTTATAGCTAAAGCAAAACAAAATAATATGCCAAATGATAATATCACTAGATCTATTAAAAAGGCCAGTGGAGAGTTAAATACAGTCAATTATGAAGATATGATATATGAAGGATATGGCCCAAGTGGAATGGCAGTAATAGTTGAGGCTCTTACTGATAACAAAAATAGAACTGCTGGTGATGTTAGACATGCATTTGATAAATGTGGTGGCGCTCTTGGTAGTAATGGATGTGTATCATATTTATTTAAATATAAAGGCTTAATTGTTGTAGAGGTTAAAGATTCAATTAGTGAAGATGATGTTATGATGTTTGCTCTTGATTGTGGAGCTGATGATGTTGTATGTATTGATAACAATGTATATGAAATATATACAATTTCTACAGATTATATGTCTGTAAAAGATAATATAGAAAAGTTAGATGGTTTTACAATTTTAGAATCTGAACTAGCTTATTTTGCTGATTCAACAATAGATCCTAAACCTGAGGATTACCCAAATATAAATAGATTAATTAATATGTTAAATGAACTTGATGATGTTCAAAATGTTTATCATAATATAAATTTACCAGATGAGGAATAAATAATGGATGTATATTCTTTATGTGAAAAAACAAAACAAGCTAGTAATGAATTTTTTGATATACAAACGGATAAGAAAAATAAAATACTAATTGATTTAAAAGAATTAATACAAAATAATATCGAAGAAATTCAAAATATCAATAAGATTGATATTGAAAATGCAAAAAATAATAATTATTTTGAATCATTTATTGATAGACTTACTATGACTAATTCAAGAATTCAAACTATGATTAATGGTATTGATGATGTTATTGACTTACCTGATTATGTTGGTAAAATTGAGGATAATTATACACTTAAAAATGGTTTAATTGTTAATAAAGTAAGAGCTCCTTTAGGAGTTATAGGTATTATTTTTGAATCAAGACCTAATGTTACAATTGATGCCTCTATTTTATGCATTAAATCAGGCAATGGAGTTGTTTTAAAAGGTGGTAAAGAAGCAATTAATACTAATAGGTTTTTAGTATCATTGATTAAGCAAGCGTTATTGAAAAATAATATAAATGAAAACCTTGTTTCTTTTATCGATTCTATTGATAGAGAAGATACATTATCATTATTAAAACAGGATAAATTTATTGATGTAATTATTCCAAGAGGTGGTGAAAAATTAAAGTCTTTTGTAAATAAAGAATCAAGTATTCCTGTTATTTCATCAAGTGGTGGTAATTGTCATATATATCTATCTAAATATGCTGATTTAGAGTTAGCTAAAACAGTTATTGTAAATGCTAAGACTAGTCGTCCTTCTGTTTGTAATGCAGTCGAAACAATATTGATAGATAAAGATATATTAAATGATTGTAAAGACATTTTATTATCTTTAAATAGTTTTGGTGTAGAAATTAGAGGGACTGAAGAAGTAAAGAGTATATTTATTAATACTAGAATAATTGACGAAAAAGAATATTATACTGAATATGAGGATTTAATAATAAAAGTTATACCTGTAAAATCAATTGATGAAGCTATAAGTTTTATAAATAAATATGGGACACATCATAGTGATGCAATAATAACAACAAATGAAGATGAAAAAAATAAATTTTCTAAACTAGTTGATTCTGCATGTGTTTATATTAATGCTTCCACTAGATTTACAGATGGATTTGAACTTGGTTTAGGTGCTGAAATGGGTATTTCAACACAAAAATTACATGTTCGTGGTCCAATTGGACTAAAAGAATTAACATCTTTAAAATATGTGATAAATGGAAATGGACAAATAAGGGGATAATATGGCTAGAAGAGAAAGAATTGCTATTTTAACAAGTGGTGGAGATGCCCCTGGAATGAATGCTGCTATTCGCGGAATTGTTAGATGTGCTTCATCGGAAGGAATTGAGTGTTTTGGTGTTGAAGACGGATATACTGGTTTGATAAATGGTAATTTACGTAGTTTAGATAGTAGATCTGTTTCTAATACAATTCAAAAAGGTGGAACTATTCTTTGCACATCTAGATGTCCTGAATTTTTGGAATATGAATATAGGAACAAGGCATATAATGTTTTATCTGCATATAATATTGATGCTTTAATAGTTATTGGTGGGAATGGATCTTTTGCTGGAATGAATCAATTTTCTAAAGATTTTAATTTTCCTTGTTTTGGTATTCCAGGAACGATTGATAATGATTTGTCTTATACAGATTTCACATTAGGGTTTGATACTGCTGTAAATACAGTTGTTAGCGCAATTAACAATATTAGAGATACTATGACTGCGCATAATAGAGCTTGTATTATTGAAGTTATGGGTAGGCATTGTGGTGATATTGCTTTATATTCTGGTTTATCAGGTGGCGCAGAAATTATTTTAGTTCCAGAAATGAAATTAGATATTAATGGAATAGTTAAAAAATTACAAAAGTATCGTATTAAAGGAAAAAACTCATCGATTATTATTTTAGCAGAAGGCGTATGTTCATGCATTGACCTAAAGGAAAAGATTTTAGCTAAAGATAATAGCATAGAAATTAGAACTGTTAAATTAGGATATTTACAAAGAGGTGGGACTCCAAGCATGTTTGATAGAGTATTTGCTTGTAGATGCGCAGAAAAAGCAATAGAATTAATTATTAATAAAGAATATTTGAGTAGAGTGATTGGTATTAAAGATAACAAAATCTTTGATATGGATACGGATAAAGCATTACAATTAGAATCAAAATTTGATTATGAGTTATATAATATAGCTCAAAAATTAAGTAATTAAAATAAATAATAATTTAGGAGGAAAATATGAAAAATTTAGTTGGAGCATGTATTTTTGGTCAATCAGGTGGACCAACATCGGTAATCAATTCAAGCGCAGCTGGCGTTTTTATTGAAGCTTTGGAGCAAAAAAACATTACAAAAGTTTATGGGGCTGCAAATGGCATAAAAGGTATTTTAGATGAAAAGTTCTATGATATCGGACAAGAAGATAAGAATGAATTATTATTATTAAAAAATACTCCATCTTCTGCACTTGGTTCAGTTAGATATAAACTTAAAGATGTAAAGGATGATGAAACTGATTATAAAAGAATTCTAGAAGTATTTAAAAAATATAATATTAGATATTTCTTCTATAATGGGGGAAATGATAGTATGGATACTTGTAATAAAATAAGTAAATATTTATTAAACTGCGGATATGAATGTAATATTATAGGTGTTCCAAAAACTATTGATAATGATTTATATGGAACAGATCATTGTCCAGGATATGGCTCAGCTGCAAAATATGTTGCAACCACAATGATGGAAATCTTTTTAGATGCTACTGTATATAATAATGGACAAGTATCTATTGTTGAAATTATGGGTAGAAATGCTGGTTGGTTAACAGCAGCAGCATCATTAGCATCATTAAAAGGATATGGACCAGATTTAATATATTTACCTGAACAAGCTTTTGATGTTGATAAATTCTTGAAGCAAGTTAAAGAAGTAGTAGATAAAAATAATGGAAAATGTATTGTTGCTTTAAGTGAAGGAATTAAAACAAAAGATGGTTTATATGTTGCTGAAGCAATAGCTAAAAATGCTGCTTCAAAAGATAGCTTTGGACATACCCAATTAGGTGGAGTTGCTGCTACTTTAGCAAATTTAGTTAAAGAAAAAATTGGCGGTAAAGTTAGGGCTATAGAGTTTAGTTTAATGCAAAGATGTGGTGCACATTTAGCTAGTAAAGTAGATGTAGAAGAGGCTTTCAATGCAGGTAGAACAGCAGTTAGAGAAGCTTGTAATGGTAATACCGATAAAATGGTTGTATTCACAAGAGAAAATTCAAAAGAATATAAAATTAAATATGAATTAATGAATATTGAATTAGCTGCAAATACTGAAAAGAAAGTCCCTGATTCATGGATTTTACCTGATAATAAAGGATTAAGTCATGAGTATTATGAATATGCTTTACCTTTAATTCAAGGAGATTGTAAAGCTCCTCTTGAAGATGGTTTACCTAGATTTGCTCATTTAAAGAAGGTATTAGTTAAATAAATGAATAAATTATCTCCAAATAAGATAGTTAAGGAATTAAAGAATAATAACCTTTATATTTTGACATCTATAATAATTATTATTATGTTATGTTTGGTTATTATTCCATTTCCTTTTATATTTGTTAATTCATCTAATAAAATATTAAGTCCTATATTTGAAATATTTGATCCTGATTCAGATGAATACATTATTATTACATGGGAATATAATTCAAGGCATGGTTATTATAATTATCAATATATTTTTTCTGATAATGAAAAAAATATTGACGAATTGGAATCTTTAGATTTAAGAAAATCTATTTCTCAAACTAATAAAGCAATAATAGAAAGAAACTATGGGTATCTTTATTTTAGAGTAAAATCCAGTATTTCAGAATATTCAAATTGGATTAATATGTATGTTGAACAAAAACAATTGAATAAACCAAATATTCATTATTTAAATGGGATAAATTCAAACATAATAATTGATCCAGTTACTTATTATAATTATTCAACCAAAAGGCCAGAATACGTTTCTACATATAGTTATTATTTTTCTATAGAAGGACAAGAG
>JAIKVY010000189.1 GCA_024685275.1 Clostridia bacterium | reverse complement strand
AAGCATTTCAATATCGTTTTGTGGAAGGTGGCAAATTTGATATGGTCATATATGATAGCGAGACAAATAGCTGTTCTATTTTTGAAGTTAAACATAGTGATAAAGCAACTAAAGATCAAACAAAATATCTAAATAATGCTGAAAAATGTGCTACTGTTGAACGAATATATGGCAAAATCATAGAGAAATATGTGCTTTATCGCGGAAGAACACGTAGAGTAGGCACAATTAATTATATAAACGTTGAAGACTATTTGATGAATCTCGATTGAAAATAGAATAAGGAATTATCTTTTATGGCTCCAACAAACGAGACAATTTTTTAAAAAATGTAAAAGTGTCTCGTGATACGAAACAGTTTTTATAAAAACGCCAAAACTGTTTTATAGAACACAGCAAAAATCACTGTTTTTTAAAAAATCATTTCTTTAAATTAAGGATTAAAATATAACAAGATTGCATTGTAAATGGAAATATACTATCACAATTTATCAATTATGTATTTTAAGTTGTTTTTTGCTATTTCCTATGATATTATATTTTAGTATTTTTTGTATATAATATTATTATATATAATAATAAAACTGAATATAAAGAAGTTTATAGGTGGTAAAAATGAAGAAAAAGTTATTTTCAATACTTACAGTAATAATGGTATTACTTGTAGCGGTTATGTTAGTCGCATGTCAAGACTACACGAAAAATGAGGATGAAAGTAAGAGCGAAAGCACTCCAACTTATACTCATACAATCGCAAACGGAACTTTCTATAATGCTAAAACAACCAGCACTTCAACTAGTGGGGACACAAGCATTTTAGATGAGATTTCAGATTTCACACAATCAAGTGCAAGCAAAACTACATCAGCAAATGGATCTGGTGGAGTTATGTCAGCTGTCATTAACATTGCTAATGAAAGTGATTACAACTTAATTAAAGAAAAGTATTTAACAATCACGACAGATGAATCTGGAGAGGCATTGACAGCAGAAAATTATGTTACTCTTGATTATCCTGGTTTAGATACTGCCCATACTCCAGAACAATATGTTTTAGATGAAGATGGCAATAAGGTTAAAAATGAAGATAATTCATATAAAAAACAAAAAGAAGATACAAATGTTTTAGTTTTGGCAAATGTTGAAACAGCTGGTTCTCATTTTGTTAAGAATAAAAGCCAATATACTTTAAAGAAAGATAAAACATATTTATTCCAATTTTCTGTTTGTTCAAAAATTTATACAGCAGAAAGTTATAATGTCGGCGGTGCTTGGTTCGTTATGAAGGGTGACGTTGAATATGTTGTTCCAAACATCAATACAAATGGTGAATGGAAAACATATTATTTATTTATCGAAACAAACAAAACTAATGATGTAAAGATTGATATTGAATTATGGCTTGGATATGGACCAGGAATTGCTTCTTCTGATACATATAAGAATGATAAGAAAGATATATATTCAGTTAGAGGAGTTGCATTATTTGATAACGTTATTTGCGAAGAAGTTGATTTAGCAAAAGGCGATGAATTAATAAGTGATGCTGATAAAACTGCAAATGGAATTAGCTTTGGAGAATTCGATGCTAATTTAGATAATTATGCTTTCTCAGCTGATAGATTTGCTTCATTAAAAGCAAATTTAACATCAGGAAAAGATTCAAACAATTATAAATATGCTCAAGCTAAGAGTGTTTATTACATGGAAGGTGCTGATTTATCAAATAGAAAACACGTAACAAGTTATACCACCAACAGTTACCGTAAATATTTCTATTCTTTCAGAGAAGACTATGAGAACTCAAACCTTGATAAATATTCTATGACAACAAGTGAATCTTCTTTAAATGCAAGATATTATGGATATGTAAATTTAGATTTATTATATGATATTGCTGGAGAAGAAGTTGAAGATACATCAACAATTACTGATAATTATACATCTTTAATTGGTGGTTCTTCATATAACATTAATATGATGAGTTATGATGAATGGCTCGATGTAGTTATGAATTCAAATAATCATAAGATAAGCGAATTAGATTCTACATATGCTCTAATGATCTACAACAAAGATTTACAAGCAAATTCAATCAAATCAAAAGAAGATATCATTATTGAAGATAACTCATATTATGAAATCTCAGTATGGGCATATGTATGGGCTAAAGAATACAATGGAGACTTTACATATTTTGCAGACTTTGGAACAAGTGCACCAAAGGATCCAAGAACTGATGATAAAAAATGGTCTTCATATGAAAAATATGTATATAAACTTAGTCAATTAAATAATGCTGAAAAATTCTCAACAACATATTTTAATGATTTAACAGATGAAGAAAAAACAAAAGCTAATGCATTTAACAGCGATAACTGTGGAGTATATGAATATAATGATGGTGCAAACTTTGCAGATATGATGAATGGTACAAAAGCATTTATTATTAATGCTCTTGATTTAACAATAACTGCTGATTCTATAACAAATGCTGATGTTCAATACTTCTATTATTATTATGTATATAACACAATCAAAGATGATAATACAGTTGATGATGCTGTTAAAACTGCTGTTGAAAATGCTTATTTAAGCCAAAGAAAAGAAAATATTTCAAAATTAGCAAAACTTAATAAAGACGTTGAAGATTATGAAGAAGAAAATGTTAAATACTTAAGTGATAAAGAAGCATATAATGCTAAATATAATTCATGGATTAATGCTGGAAATACAATTCCATACGCAACAGTTAAATTAACTGGTGTTGATGATGGCTTAACCAAAAATACAACAACTTTAAGTTCATGGCAAAAAATTACATTCTATGTAGCAGGAAGCCAATTAACATCAAGAAAATTAAATCTTGAATTCTGTTTAGGAACAGGTGATGATTATGCTAATAAGATGATAGGTGGTGTATTCTTTAATGATATCAGCATAAAGAGATACAATGAAGATAATAAACCAGCAGTTGAATTTGAAAATATTTCAGTTATTAATGAAGTTGGACAAGTTCAATTCGGTGATTTATATGAAGATGATATCCATGATGTAGATCAAACTGGTTGGGTTAATAAATTAAATGAAGATACTGCAACTAACGATGCAGCAAACGTTACAGTTACATTAGAAGAAACTGTTGATGAAATTATTGTTTCAGGAAATCAAGTTAAATTATCAACATTAAAATTCAATAATGCGGTTGCTACTGCTAGTAGCGTATCATATCAAGGTGAAAATGTATTAACTATCGCTTCAAATAAATTCTATAGATTTGGATTTATGGTTAAGACAGTTGATGTTGATTCAACTCTTGGTATTTCAATTACACTTTTAAGTGGAAAAGATAAATCAAATATTGAAACTGCTTTAGATAGTTCTATAACAGCATATTCAACTGACAGTGAATGGGCTGAAGTTGTTTATTATATCAAAGGTGATATCGCTGATACCTATTACATGACAATTAAAGTTAATATGGGCGATGGAAACAGATTTGATATTTCTAAATATGTAAAAGGAACAACATACTTAAAAGCATTCAACTTAATGGAAATTGAATATGATGAATATTCTTCTGCAAGCACAGGAGACAAGATCGTTAAAGGCGTTTCTATAAGTGCTGCAACATATGGAATAGATAGTGATTCAATTTTATTCACTAATTCTCATTATTCAGATATTAATTATGAAAAGACTTCAAAAGATGAATTTGACGAAAATAACCAATTAACTGGTATTGGAAGTATTAATAGTTGGACATATGATTCTGAAATTCAAAATACATATGATACTCCAACAGAAGTTACTTTAGATTCTGCAAATAAAGTATTTAAGTTTAAAGGTTCTACTGGAAGCACAGGAACATTAGATGTAGCTAAAGTTAAACCAGTTAAATATGAAATTTGGATGAAGTATATTGGTGATGATAACAAAGAAGTTGAAAAATTATATGATATCATCATGGTTCAAGATACAGATAGTACTGATAAAGTATATGAATATAATTTACCAGATACAGCATGCAAAGAAACTCGTTTTGCTGTAAAAGCAGTAGGCTCAGATGGTATTTCATCACTTTCAACATATACAAGCAATTATATTGGTTCTAATGAATCTGATGTAATACTTGAACCAGTTACCGCTGAAAAAGCAAGTAAAGCAGAAGCTGGAGCAATTGTTGTAAGCAATCACCAAGCTGATAATATTTTTGGAGCTAATCCAGAAACAGGTGTTGACTATGTTTCAGCATATCCAACAATTTTGAAAATAACTTCTCCATATAAAGTTGCATATGGTTTACATAGTAGTTCAGTTTCATTAGAAGCTGATGGATATTATAAGATTTCTGTATGGGCAAAAACTGAAGTTGGAACTAAAGCAAGTATAGTTTTAGGTGGAACATCTGGTTCTTTAATTGCTGAAACTGATGATACAAATTTAGGATTTGTTAATGTCGATACAGCTGGTAAATGGGTAGAATATTCATTCTTTATCAAAACTTCTAATTTCTCTACTTCAATGTACATTAAATTTACATTAGGTAATCCAAATGCAAAGAAATTAAAGGGAAGTGATAGTGACTCAACATACTATAATTCAAATGAATTAAGCAGTGGAACAGCTTATTTTGATGCTGCAAGAGTTACTGCAATAGATGAAGAAGAATATATTGATGCTAAAGAATTAAATGATAATAAGGGCGATGCTAAATATGCATCTGATTATCATAAATATTTATACACAATAACACCTTATTACATTTATACAATGAACTATATTGTTGATTCGTTTGATGCTTTCACAGCTCCAACAAGCAGTGCTACTGAATTAGGAAATGTTCCTTCAAATTATTCAGCTGGTTATGAAACAAGTTTATCAAGCGGAACATCTTATTCAACATATGGTGTATATAATGTAACTGATTCTTCTGAAAATATGGTAGGAGCATTAAAATACTTATACTCTACAAAGAGCGGTTCATCTGATGTTACTTATTCATATAATGATATCTTTGCTGATAAATTTGAAAATGTAAAGTTTAATGATAAAGGTATTAAAGATTGGGAAGATGAAGAGTGGAATGAATTCTTAAAAGAATTCCTAAGCGTTAATAGAAAGAACGAAGATGGCGATATTATTTATTATGGTGGACAAAACGTTTTAGCTTTAAGTAATAAAGCTGAAGGCGGATATAGTAGATATTATTCTCTTTCTTCTTCATATCGTCCAAAGGCTGCTGCGGGTAAATATTATGTAATTACATTTACAGCTAGAACCTTAATTGCTGGAGTTACAACAACTACAACTACTGCTGAAGATGGTACAGAAACAAAACAATATACATATTCTACAGAAAAAGCATATGGTGAATTTAGAGTTACACCAGATTCAGATAAAGATGAAACAATTTCAACAAAAATTAGTTCATTAGAATATGGTTCAAGTGCATATGATGCAGTAACATATAGAGTATATTTATACAATCCTACTGAAAGTGATAAGAATATTTCTTGGAGTTTCTATTTAGGAAACAATCCAGTAACTATTAATGATGATAATAAAGATAAAGTTGATGAAGATTTGAATCAATTAATAGTTGGTTTAATGTCAGTAGATTTAGTTTCTTGTGAAGAAATAACGAAAGAAAGATACGACTCAGCTGTAGCTAACATTGATGAAGAAGCTACTTCGATTAATTACGAATACAAAGCAACTGAAGAAGAAACTGAACCAGAAAAGGACCCAGAAGAAGAAACGCAAGAAGATAGCTTCTGGACAAGATTAGTAAATAATCAATATTTCTGGTTATATATCTCAAGTTTCGTAATTGCTCTTGTAATTATCATAGTTGTTATAGTTGTAGTAATTAGAAATTGGAAGAAGAGACATCCAAAGAAACAAGAATTCCAAAATGATGTTAAGACTGAAAAAGATATAAAGATCGAGGAAACATCAGCTGGAAAAGAAGAAGTTGTTGAAGACGATGAGTATTCAGATACGGCTGCTGCTGAAGCTAAAAACACTCAACCAAAAGCTCCAAAGAAGCCAAAAGAAAAAAAGAATACTAATACAAACGTTATTCACAAATACAAAAGCAAAAAGAAATAATAATAAACAATAATCATTAGGTTGCCATATAAATATAAATGTATGGCGACCTTTTGCGTAATTAGGAGGATTTATGACTGATTGTAATGGAAAATGCGATAGCTGTGAAACTAAATGTGGAAAAGAAGATTTTATTGCAAAACAAAATGCGTATTCTGATATAAAAGATGTTATTGCAATTATTAGTGGAAAAGGTGGAGTAGGTAAATCTCTAGTTACAGGCCTTTTAGCTTGTAGTGCAAAAAGACAAAATAAAGATATTGGTATAATAGATGCAGATATCACAGGCCCATCAATTCCAAAGATTTTCGGAGTATATGATAAAGCAAATTCAGATGGTGAATTAATTTATCCTGTTGAAACAAATAATGGCGTAAAGATTATGAGTATGAACATCTTATTAGAAGATGAGCATGCACCTGTTATTTGGCGTGGTCCTATTATTGCTGGAGCAGTAAAACAATTTTGGACAGATGTTAAATGGGGGAATGTTGATACAATGTTTGTAGATTGTCCTCCAGGAACAGGAGATGTTCCTTTAACTATATTCCAATCATTCCCAATAAGAGGAATAGTTGTTGTTACCAGTCCACAAGATTTAGTATCAGATATTGTAGCTAAAGGTGTTAATATGGCAAAAGAACTTGATATTCCAGTTCTTGGTGTAATTCAAAATCTTTCATATTATGTATGTGATAAATGTGGAGAGAAACATTATATTTTTGGTGATAGCAATATAAAGAAAATTGCTAGTGAATTTGATATTAAAAATGTGTTTGAATTACCAATTATTCCAGATGTTGCAAAATTATGTGATCAAGGAAAGATAGATGAAATTTCAATAGATGGCTTTGATGAGTTTTATAAAAATTGCATAATGAAAAAATAATAAAAAAATTGTTACTAAAGCTAAATATATATAAGGTAAGGGAAAAAGGAGGATTTAACAATGAAAAAACAAACGCTAATTGGTATTATTGTTTGGGTTGTATTGTTTGCTGTAATTTTAACGCTTGCATCATTTTATGATTTAGAATTAAATAAAGCAATCGGAAATGCTAACAGTGTGTTCGGACAATTCTTTAGATTTTTTGGCGAATTCTGGGGGTATTTCTTTATTCCAGTAGCATGTGCATTCTTATTCGGCGCATGCACAATTGATAATAAGGTTGGAATTGTATTAAAGATATTTTGGGGAATAGCAACATTTGTAGGTTGGTTCTTAGTATGTCGTTATACAATGGGACAATTTAGTGGAACATCATATGGATTCCCAGCAGATATGCTTCCATACAGATTCTTAACATTATATTCTGTTATCTTTGCTTTAGGTTTAACAGGAATGTCTTTATTTGCAGTTTCAAAAATGGATAAGAAAGTATTAGCAAAACTTGCTATTTTAGCAGTAGTTATGCTCTTAGCTTTGGCTATTAGCATGGCTGTTACAGAAGTTTTAAAACGTATATGGACAAGACAAAGATTTAGAAATATGCCAATTGGTAATGGAGACCAAGATGCTTCTGGATTTACTCCTTGGTGGATGCCTAATTTGGGTAAAAATAAGAATGCTAATAATCCAGATTATTATACCTATTATGTACCAGATAGTGCTGGCGCTCCAGAATCTGATGCATTCAAGTCATTCCCAAGTGGACATACATGTTCAGCTGCTTTATCATTTGTAATTTTGTATTTACCAGAATTATTTGAAAAGTTAAAGAAACACAAGATTATATATATTCTTGTTGCAGCAGCATTTACAGTTCTAGTTGGTATTTCAAGAATAGTTAATAGAGCACATTTCTTATCAGACGTTTTATTTGGTGCAACAATCGGAACATTAAGTTGCTTCGCTTCATTTGCTATTGTAAATGCCTTTAGAAAAGCTGCATCAAAAGGAAAGAAGATGAGCAAAGTATTTGTTTGTATGGGCGCCTATAATGAAGTAATTCAAGAACAAACAGAAACAACTTCTGAGGTAGTTGAGGATTCTACAGCAGAAACTGAAAATAAAGAAGTAGTTGAAGAAAAAATAGAAAACACGGAAGATAACAAAGACTAATACAAAAGATAAAAGGAAATAATTTTCAATGGCTAACACTAATCAATCAATGATTAATTATATACTCTCAAATAATATTAATCCTAACCAAGTTAAGCTTACATATTATAACAGAGTTATACACGCAAAAAGGTTTTTTTCTGATATTCAGAAAATTGCAAAATATTTAAGAGCAGTTGATGTAAAAAAAGGTGATAGTATTATTATTTGCATGCCTAACATGCCAGAAGCAATAGTTGCTTTATATGCAATAAATACCGTTGGTGCGGTTGCAAATATTGTTCATCCTAAAATTGGGCCAGAAGCATTGGTTAGAATAGTTAAGGAATCAGACACAAAAATAATCTTTATGTTTGATAGGTTCATAAAGAACCATGAAAAAACTCTTAAAGGATTAAACATCATGGTAATTGGTTGTTCAATTAGTCATTATGTTAGAGGTTTCTTAAGACTAGTTTGGTTTACTGAGCCAAGAAATTTCCATGGATTGAATGTTGTAAATTATTCTAAAGCAATTACATTTGGTTCAAATAGTATATTATCTACACCTGTTTCTTCAAGAAATATTACAGGGGATGACCCTGCTGTATACTTGCATTCAAGCGGAACGACAGGAGAACCTAAAACAGTTATTTTATCAAATAGAGCACTTAATGAATTATCACAAAATATATATAATTCAGTTGATCCAGTACTTAACTTTATGCCAGATCACAGAATGATAATGAGTTTACCATTATTCCATGGATTTGGATTAGGAGTATGTGTTCATTTTATGATGTATTTTGGTTCAGCACATTTACAAATTGCATTTGATCCATTTCAAACAGCAAAAATCATTAGGCAATTTAAAGGGGATCATATTTTGATTTGCCTTGTTCCTAACATGCTAAGAAAAGTTATTAATTCTCCTAATTTTAATGGTGCTCACCTTAAAAAACTTCAAGCTATGTTTATAGGCGGTGATAAATTAGATGAAACATTACTTGAAAAGAGTAATGAAATATTAAGAAGAAATGGTTCAGATTGTATAGTTTGTGAAGGATTTGGATTAAGCGAAACATCATCTGTTACAAATATTAATTTGGAATGTAAACCAGGCGGAACGGTTGGAAAACCTATTTGTAATGTAAGAGAAAAAATTATGGTTGATAATAAAGAAGTTCCACCAAATACAGAAGGGGATTTATATATATGTACACCTTCAGTTATGTCTGGATATTATAAGAGTAAAGTTGAAAATGATATTTTAATAACAGATGAAAATGGTGATGTTTGGATTAAAACTGGTGATAGAGCGATTATTGATGAAGAAGGATACTTATATTATCGTGGAAGAGTAAAGAGAATGATAATAATAGGTGGTGTAAATATATATCCACAAGAAGTTGAAGCTGTCGCTGTTTCAGTTCCAGAAGTAGTTAATGCTTGTGCGGTTAGAACTGTTACTAATAGGAAAAAGCCATGCCTTAAATTACTTGTAATACTTAATGAAGGACTAACTTTAACAATGGGATTAAAACAAAAAATAGAAAATGCTATAAGAGCAGGTATATTACCTTACGCTGTTCCAAAGGAGATAATCCAAGTAGATAAATTAGAGTTAAATGGTATTGGTAAAACAAATTATAGATACTATGAAGAGTTAGAAGAAAAAGGAGAAAATAAATAATGGTTGTTTCAATTATTATTGCATCCGTATTAGTTGTTGTATTTTTAGGCTTTAGAGTTATGCTAGCTAATAAAAACAACACATGGGGCGTTATTACAACTTTAATTAAAGCAGCAGCTTCTTGTGCAGTTATTGCTATCGCTGTTACCGCAATTTATGCTGGTGGGAAAACTGGCGTTGGAACAAATAGAACAGCCATATTTATGGTCGCTGGATTAATATTTGGTTTAATTGGAGATATCGTTTTAGACTTAAAAGTTGTTTATTTAAAGACTCCAGAAGAAGGCGCATATTTATATGGTGGAATGATCTCATTTGGTTTAGGACATATTCTTTATTTTGTTGCATTAATACTATTCTTTGGTGGAGCAGTTATTAGTTGGTCAATGATAGGAATTTGTTTAGCTGTATCAGCAGTAGTAGCATTTTTAATGATAATATTAGGCGAAAAACTTATGAAATTGAATTTTGGTAAATTTACCATTATCTCTATCATTTATGCTTTCGTTTTATTATTCATGACAGCAATAAGCATCGCTTTATGGGCAGTAGCAAAGAAGAATGAATTGAATAATATTCCATTATTATCAATTGGCTACATCCTATTCTTATTATCTGATTTAGTTTTAACAACAATGTATTTTGGCGGTAGAGGAAAAGATAATACACTTTGCGTAATTAATCATCTTTTATACTATGCTGCTCAAATATGTATAGCTACATTTGTATTTTTTATGCAATAAAAAAAGGAAAAAATTAAAAAGAAAAAATAAATATAATTCATATTTAGCACAAACTGGATATGAATTTTATTTTAAAAAGAGGAATATGAAAACAGTAAATATAACAATAATAGATTCAGCATATTTTTTAGATAGGAAAGCAAATAGTTTTGATACTAATCTTTCTTTACGTATAGTAGATATCAAGCCAGATGAAAAACAAAAAGTACTTGAAAAAATAAATATGTTTTTTGGCGATGTAAAAAAAGAAGAATTAGATTCAACAACGATAGAAATAATACCAAAATCATTAACAGAGAAAACAAGATATGGGTATTGTGATCTAGTTGAAATAATTAGAAGATTACGTGATGAAGATGGCTGTCCTTGGGATAAAGTACAAACACCAGAAACTATAAGAACAAACATTATTGAAGAGAGTTACGAATTAGTTGATGCTATTAATTCTAAAGATGAATTGGCTATTCAAGAAGAGTGTGGAGATGTATTACTTCAAAGTGTATTTACAGCAATAATGACTGAGCAAGCTGGTTCGATTAATCATATTGATGTAATTACAAATTTATGTAAAAAATTAATTACTCGTCATACGCACATATTTGGCTTAGATAAAGCAAATAATGCTCAAGAAGCACTCATATATTGGGAAGCAGCAAAAGAGAAAGAAAAGGGACAAAAAACAGTTATAGATAAAATAGATAAAGTTCCAAGAAATTTTACAGCACTTCAAAGAGCAGCTAAGATTCAAAAATACGTCGCAAAAGTTAATTTTGAATTTCCTAATGAAGAAGAAACAATACAAAAAATATATGAAGAAATAAAGGAATTTGAAGAAGCACAAAGCAATGAAAAAGAAAATGAAGCAGGAGATATTCTTTTTAGTGTAGTAAATATATTAAGAAGAGCAAATATCGATCCAGAAGTAGCTTTATGTAAAACAATCGATAAATTCGAAAAAAGATTTAGATTGTTATATAAACTAATAGAAGAAGATAATCTTGATATAAAGTCATTGGATATAAAAACCTTAGATGAATATTACAATAAAGCAAAAGAACTATTAAAGAAAGATAACTAACAATATGGATTTAACAATAAATAATAGTAAATTAATATTAGCTCCAATAGCAGGGTTTTCAGATTGTGGATTAAGAAGTCTCTCAACACATTTTGGAGCAGGACTATGCTTTACAGAAATGGTATCAGCTTTAGCATTGCACTATAAGAATAAACAAACAGAGGAACTTCTAACTTTATCTAAAGATGAAATGAATACAGGTGTTCAATTATTTGGTTCTAATCCAAGTGTATTTAGTGAAGTAGTAGAATTTCCAATACTTTCAAAGTTTAAAATAATTGATATAAATTGTGGTTGTCCGGTTCCCAAAGTATATAAAAATGGTGACGGAAGTGCATTAATGAAAACACCGGAAAAAATAAGCGACATAGTAAAAGCGATAAAAAAATCAACTCCTGAAAAACTAGTTACAGTTAAATTACGTAAAGGATCAGAAGGAAGAAATAACTATATTGAATGTGGGTTAGCGGCACAAGAAAGTGGAGCTAGTTTAGTGACTCTTCATGGTAGAACAAGAGAAGAAATGTATTCAGGAAAAGTAGATTTAGAATCAATTGCACTTCTAAAACAAGCTTTAACTATTCCAGTTTCTGGGAACGGAGATGTAACTAATAAAGACTCATACAAAAATATGTTAGATACTGGAGTTGATTATGTTACTATAGCTAGAGGAGCAATAGGTAACCCACAAATCTTTGCTGAGCTTCAAGGTAAAAAAGTTGAAGTTTCGATAAAAGAACTAATCCTAAAACACATAGATTTCATTTCCTTCTTGCCAGCTAAAGTACAACTTAATCAAATGAAAGCACAAATTTCTCATTATGTTAAAGGAAAGAGAAATTCAAAGCAGTTTAAAGATCTAGTTTTTAAAACAAATTCAATAGAAGAATTAAAGCTTTTGATAACTAATTCTGAGATAGATTAAATCATATAATATATTAAATATTTCATATTTAAAACTTCAAAATAAAGGCCTATTTGTTTGACATCAATATGTCAATTTGCTAAAATCACTTAACTAAAAGTTAGTAATAAATTACTAAAGTAAAAAAGGTTTTCAAGGAGATTAAAATGAGAGACGTATTCAATTTTTCTGCTGGTCCATCAATGTTACCAGAAGAAGTTTTATTAGAAGCTCAAAAAGAAATGTTAAATTGTTTAGGTAGTGGCATGTCAGCTTTAGAAATGAGTCATAGAAGCAAGACATATGACGCTATTCATAATGAAGCTATCGCTTTATTCAAAGAATTATTCAATGTTGATGATTCGAAATATTATGTTTTATTCTTACAAGGTGGTGCTACAACACAATTTTCAGCAGTTCCACTTAATCTTTTAACAGAAAAGAATGGAAAGAAAGCAGATTATATTGTTACAGGAAACTTTGCTTCAAAAGCATATGAAGAAGCATGTAGATATGGAGATATTAAATGTTTAGCTAACACAAAAGAATCTAAATATTCATATATTCCAGATGTTGATACACTTGAATATAGAGAAAATACAGATTATGTTCATATCACATCAAATAACACAATTTTTGGTACAAGATATACAAAATTCCCAAATGTAAATAACTTAGTCGCTGATATGAGTAGTAATATTTTAAGTGAACCAGTTGATGTTAATAAATTTAAGCTTATCTATGCTGGAGCACAAAAGAATGTTGCACCAAGCGGATTAACAATTGTTGTTGTTAGAAAAGATGCAGTAGATAATTGTGAACCATTACCATTTACACCAATTTTAATGCAATATAGAACACAAGCATCTAAAGATAGTTTATACAATACTCCATGTACTTATTCAACATATATTGCAATGCTCAACTTTAGATATTTAAAGAAATTTGGTGGTGTTGAAGCAATCTACAAACAAAATAAATATAAAGCTGGATTATTATATGATTATCTTGATAACTCAAACTTCTATACAAATATTGTTAGAAAAGAAGATAGATCAATAATGAACGTTACATTCGTAACTCCAAATGCTGACTTAGACGCTAAATTTGTAAAAGAAGCTGGACAAAATGGATTAGTTTCATTAAAGGGACATAAACTTGTTGGTGGTTTAAGAGCAAGTATATATAACTCTATGCCAGTTGAAGGTGTTGAAAAATTAATTTCATTCATGAAGAAATTCGAAATGGAAAACAAATAATAATTTATTTAGAGGCAAAAAATGTACGAAATCAAAAAATTAAATAAAATAAGTGCAAAAATAGAAGAAGTGTTTAACTCAAATTATCAATTAGGAGAAGAATTTACTAATCCAGATGGTATTTTAGTTAGAAGTGCACAAATGGCAGAATATGAAGTTAATGATAAATTAGTTGCAATAGCAAGAGCTGGAGCTGGAGTTAATAATATTCCCGTTGAAAGAATGGCTGAAAGTGGAGTTGTTGTATTTAATACTCCAGGAGCAAACGCTAATGCAGTTAAAGAATTAGTTATTTGTGGATTGTTCATTGCTAGTAGAGATATCATTGGTGGAAGCAATTGGATAAATACAGTTACAGAAAATACAGCTAAAACTGCTGAAAAAGGGAAAAGCCAATTTGCTGGAACAGAAATTTTTGGAAAGACATTAGGTGTTATTGGTTTAGGCGCTATTGGAAGATTGGTTGCTGATGCTGCTGTGAATTTAGGAATGAATGTAATTGGATATGATCCATTTTTACCAGATGCTTCAAAATTAAATAGCAAAGTTAAAGTAGCTTCTTTTGATGAAGTAGTTAAAAACGCTGACTACATTACTATTCACGTTCCATATATTGAATCAACAAAGAATTTAATTAATAGCAATGTTATTAATTCAATGAAAGATGGTGTAATTATATTAAATATGGCTAGAGGTGAAATAGTTAATGTTGATGATTTAAAAGCAGCTATTGAAACTGGAAAGGTTCGAAAATATGTTGTTGATTTCCCATCAGAGAATGTAATTAATTCTAAAAACATTATTGTTTTACCACATTTAGGAGCTAGCACAGAAGAAGCTGAAGATAATTGTGCTGTTATGGCAGGAAAACAATTAGTAGATTACATTGAAAATGGAAACATTGTTAATTCAGTAAACTATCCTAGATTAGTAAAGGAAAGAGTAGCTGGCAAAAAGAGAACTTGTGTTTTATTTAAAGCATCAGATTTAAGTAAAATAGAATCAATTAAAAATGCAGTTGTAGCAACTAAAGGTAATTTTGGTTATGCAATTGTTGATGATGATAATTATATCAATGTTGATTTTGCAATAAAAACAAGAAATATATAAATTTTAAATTGCAAATATAACTTTGGTATGATAGAATATTTAAGCATTTTAAAAGTTATTAATAGAAAATAAGGAGATAGATATGCCAATTATTAAGTCACAAAAAAAGCGTGTTTTAGTAACAAAAGATGAAAACGCTAGAAATAATAGTAGAAAGACTGAAGTTAAGAACGTTATTAAGAAATTTGAAGCTGCTGTTGCAAACGGAGACGTTGAATCAGCTAAAGAATTATTAAACAAAGCTTTCTCAGTTATTGATGCTGCTGAAGTTGATGGAATTTATCATAAAAATAATGCTGCTAGAAAAAAATCTAGACTTGCATCTAAATTATATCAATTACAACAAAGCAAATAATTAGTTATTAATACCGATTAATATATAGAATAAAGATAAAGACAGATTACAATTATTGAAAGATAAAAGTAATTTTGTCTTATTTTTATTGTCTTTTTTTACTCAAATACACATAAAATAATCCCTAAACTTTAATAAGAATAGGGATTATTATTTTAAAAAACTAGTAAATAATTTTGCTTAATTAATTTTTTGTTTTCTTGGCTTTGATGCACTCAAAATTAATTTTACCATTTGATTAGATGATAACAAAGCACAACCGGCAATTAAATTAAATGACATATCAACTATCGCAAACGAGTTATATAAAAAGCTCCAAGCAACAGCAGAGTACATAGTAGGATCCCCTGAACCAAAAACAAATATACCAGATATAATATGACAAACATATCTTAAAATAACAGCAAGGATTCCGCCTAATAAAAATTGAACAGCATGTTCAAATGTGAATCCAGACTTTTTCTCGATTGTTACTGTATTTCCATCATTAACATTTTGATTTTCAGTTTCTTCAGCATTCTCAGTTGAATCAGTAGTTTCAGCTTTAATAGTTTTAATTGGTTTCTTTTCAAGAAGTTTAAATTCATGGAAGATTCCAGCTAATCCAATTGAAGCGAATGCAAATGGATAATCGAGTAAGAATTGAACAGGATGGCAGAACCAAGGTTCTTGGATAAACATCAAAAAGCCAAAGATAAAGCCAAGTGTCATACCTTTTCTAATACCATATGAATAAGAGAAAATCATAATTGGTAATAGACTTAATAAAGTTACTGATCCACCTTGAGGTAGAGCAAATAATTTCACATAAGCTAAACCAAAAGAAAGGGCTAAAGTTATCGCTGCAAAAGATATTTCTTTAGTAGTATCTGTTTCTTTCTTTTTACCACATAAGAAGTATAGTAGAACTAAGATAACTAGAATTGCTGCTGCAAGAATATATAAACCAAACTCATGCCAGAAATCACTTACAGCGATATATCCAACATAGTTTTTGTCCACTAAACTTACAATAAGCAATGCTATTAACAAGCCTACTCCAGCAATAATGCCACAAAAATTAACTAATTTTGTTTGTTTTGACTTATTATTCAAAGTTAGAATTATAGACAATATCGAAAATACGCCTACAACAATAAAGAATGAAATAAGAAGCCAAAACTGAGTGTGTGTTAAACTTTCATACATTTTGTTTGCCTCCATAGACTAGAAATGGCAAACATATAAAATTTCTCTACTTCCTTTCCCGGTTCACGAGCAAGTTCGGAGGGTATAATCTCAGACATTTTGTCACCCCTAGTAAGTTTTATTAATAAATATATTATACAAGAAAACTTCGTATAAAGCAAAAGGGAATAGTTAAATTTTTTGAAGATAATTATATAAATTATAAAGAATTAACAAATTTCTTAATTCTATCAAGAGCTTTTGTTAGATTATCCATATTATATGCATAACTTATTCTTATATGGTTTTCACCAGATTTACCAAATGCACTACCAGGAACAACAGCAACCTTTTGTTCATATAAAAGTTTTTCAGCAAATTTTTCACCGTTAAGACCAAATTTTTTAACTGATGGGAAAACATAGAAAGCACCATTTGGCTCAAATACATCAAATCCCATATTAATTAATGAGTTATATACATTTTTTTTTCTTAAAAAGTATTCATCTTTCATTTCTTTAAGAGAACTAAAGTTGTTTTTAAATTCATCCTTTAAAATAGCAATAGCAGCATATTGGCTAGTTGTAGGAGCACACATTATTGTATATTGATGTATCTTATACATAGAATAAATAATTTCTTTAGGCCCTAAACAATATCCTAATCTAAATCCAGTCATAGAATATGCTTTGCTAAATCCATTAATAACAATTGTTCTTTCTTTCATACCATCTAATGAAGCAATTGATACATGTTTGCTTCCATATGTTAATTCACTATATATTTCATCAGAAATAACTATTAAATCGTTATCAATAATGGTTTGACGAATATCTTCAAGCTGAGATTCGGTCATAATACCACCAGTTGGATTATTAGGATATGGTAAAATTATTGCTTTTGTTTTATCTGTTATAACTTTTTTAAGTTCATCGTTAGTAATAATAAATCCATCTTCATTTGTACAGTGAATTGAAACAGGAGTACCACCTGCAAATTTTACACATGGAGCATATGAAACATATGATGGATCAGGAATTAATACTTCTTCTCCTGGAGTAATTAAACTACGAATAGCTAAATCAATCCCTTCACTAGCACCGACGGTTACAATAATTTCTTCTTTTTCATCATATAAAAGGTTATATCTAATATTGTAGTATTGAGAAATTAATTCTCTTAATTCGATCATTCCACAGTTGGAAGTATAACTAGTTAATCCATTATGTAAACTCTTTATAGCTTCGTTTCTTCCAATCCATGGAGTATCAAAATCTGGTTCACCAACACCTAAGCTAATCGCATCTTTTTGCTCAGCAACAATATCAAAGAATTTTCTAATTCCTGATGGTTTTATATCAGTGATGGTTTTGTTTAAATATTTTGAATAGTCCATATTATTCGTGAATAATCATCCTTTTTTTGTCATTATCTTTATTCATAATGACGCCACTTTCTTTATATTGTTTCATAATAAAGTGAGTAGTAGTTCCTACAACACATTCAATAGATGCAAGTTTATCACTTACAAATAAAGAAATATCTCTTGCTGTTTTGCATTCAAGAGTAATAGCTAAATCATATGTTCCAGAAACTAAATAAACTGCTTTAACTTCTGGGAAGTTGGATATTTCAGCAGCCATCTTATCAAAACCTGATCTAGCTTGTGGAGTAACTTTTACTTCAATTAAAGCATCGATGTATTCTTCAGATATCTTTTCAGTATTAATTATTGTTGTATATTTAACAATTACACCTCTGTTTTCTAAATCAGTTACAATTTTTATAACTTCATCAACCTCAACATTAAGCATCTTTGCAATTTCTGCATGAGTTAATCTTGAATCTTTTTTAAGTAAATTAATAATTTGTGTTTCAATATCAGCCATATTCAACCCCTTTAATTTATTAAAAAAATTATATCACTTACATTAATCATTATCAAACTATTAATTATTCAAAAACCATAAAACTGAACAATTTTTACATAATATATAAAGAAAAAAGAGTAGAGAAGTAATTTAATAAGATTACAAGAACAAATAATTGTGGTAAAATTAGACTATGAAAAGAATAAAAAATAGATTAGCAATTTGCGTATTTTTAAGCATAATAATCCTATGCTTATTCTTATCATCTTGCAAAAACGACCCAATATCATCTAAATACTTTAATAATTTTGTTACAGGAGAAATAACAGGTGTTAAAGATGGAATATCGTTATCAAGTGGAACACTTATCTATTCATATGATGAAGAAAATGATTTATTTATTACTTTTAAAAACTATACAAATAATACATCAGCATATGGTATTGCTGGATTTGATAAAGAATATGTAGTTCCTCAATATTCTAAAATACTTGAGATAAATGGAGATTATGCAATAGTTGTTGATTTAAATAATAAAATGGGAGTAATTAAATTTAAAGGCAAAAATGTAGAAGATAACCCAATAAGAGTTTCTTCTTTTGAAGATGTATATGTTGGCACATACGATCAAATGTGTTTTAAAGGAGATTATATTGTTGTTAATGGAGAGGTTGGTGGAAATATGTCATCAATAGCTCAATACAAAACGATATATGATTTTTCTCAAACAGATAGATTACTTGAATTATATAAAATAGAACAAGACTATAATTATTCAATTGTTATAGGCGATTCATATGTTTGTTCATATGACGATGATGATGCGTATTTTTATGATTTAGATAACACAATTATTGTTAATGGGTACCTAAAACCTAAGCCAGGACACAGATATAATGCTTGGAATTCTGAGACAGATTATACTGAAAAGATGTCTGTATTCTATATTGGTAACGGTTGGTTTGTTTTAAATCCATACATATACACAAACACAACAACGAGCACTTTTGACTATAACTTTACAAGATATATTGATGATACATTTGAGTATGTTAGATCAAAATGTAGTTTCTTTAATGTAAAAACAGGAGAGAGCAAAGTAATTGGTCAAATCTCATACATTGATGGAGTTGTAAATAAATACAACAAAGAATATTCTAAGTTATCTAGTCAATTTAATAACTACAAATCATATAATTCAAAGTTATACAGAAGCGAATATGATTATCCCTTTATTGATCCATATAAGGTTATATCAAATAATCAAACACTTATTTATTATTATTTCAAACCTTATTTAACAACTGAAACTCAAGATGAGCTAAAAATGTATGCTGAAGCAACTTTCTGTTATCTTGATGATAATTTGAATGTTTCATTAGTTTCAGAAACATTAATGCCAATTATATACCAAGATGGTAAAGGAATTATCACAGCAGATCCATCATTTAGTTTGGAAGCATATGCAGGTAACTATATATACGATTTAAATTTGAGCAAAGTAAGTTATAAAGATGGAGAATCTAAATATGTTTTAACATATGCAAACAAATATGGCTGTGTTGTTAGACTAATAGAAGAGAAAGAAGAAACTGATGAAAACGAAGATGAAGAAGAATTACAATCTACTGATTATACATATGGATATATTAATTGGAATTTAGAAACAAAGATTCCTTTTGAGTATATGGAATTAACGCCAATGTATGAAGGATATATTTTAGCGACTAAATTATTTAATGGAAAATACAGAACATATTTATTTAATTCAAATTTTGAAGTAGTTAAAGAAGTTGAAGATATTGATATAATAACAGAAGGAGCATATGTGTTTAAAAACACTAATAGTGAAAATGTTACTAAATTTGGTATAAAAAAATATGGTGGAGATATTATACTTGATGCAGAATTCGATGGAATGTCAGTATATTTATCAACAAAAACAAACAGATTATTAAAATGTTATGTAACAACATTAGTAGGAAATATAACGACAATAAAAGAATTAACATATAGATAGAGATTAATATGGAAACATTAGTTGGAAAAGAAGAAATAATAGACACATGCGCTAAATTAATTCAAAAGGGTGAGATTGTAGCTTTCCCTACAGAAACAGTATATGGCTTGGGTGGAAATGCTCTTTCTGATTCTGCTGTTGAAAAAATATATATTGCTAAAAATAGACCAGCAGATAATCCCTTTATAGTCCATGTTCCAAATGTTGAAGAAGCAATGAAATATGCTGAAGTAACTGAAGATGCATTAAAGATCTTTGATAGATTTTCTCCAGGCCCTATAACAGTAGTTTTAAAAAAGAAAAGCTGTATAGTTGATAGAGCAACAGCTAATTTGGATACAGTTGGAATTAGAATTCCAAGTCATCCTATTTGCCAAGAATTCTTAAAAGAGTGTAAATTGCCAATAGCAGCGCCATCAGCAAACATTTCAAAAAAAGTTAGTCCAACTACATTTAAACATGTATATGAAGATATGAATGGGAAAATTGCAGCAATTATTGATGGCGGTGATTGTGAAGTTGGAATAGAATCAACAGTAATTTCTCTAGCAGGGGAAACTCCAATAGTTTTAAGACCAGGTGGAATAACGATAGAAGAATTATCTAAAGTGTTACCAAATGTTAAAGGTTTTACTGGAGTAGTTAAAGTAGCACAAAGTCCGGGAATGAAATATACACATTATTGTCCAACGGTTCCATGTGTACTTTATTCAAATAGAGATAATGCAATAAAAGAATATATAAAACAAAAAGAAAACAATCCAGTTATTCTAGCAATAAACACAGAAGCACAATATTTTAAAGATAATAATATTAATTCTATTTCATTAGGAGAAACGTATGTTGAATATGCTCATAACATATTTAAGATGTTAAGAGAATGTGAAAAGAAATATGGATATATCATAGTCCAAGCACTAGGTGATACAGGAATAGAAAAAAGTATAATGAATAGAATTTTAAAAAGCAGTGGCGGAAAAATTGTATAATTAAATCTATCACTAAAGAAATCTTAATAATTTAATTTTTAAATATTTTCAATAATTCTTCAATAAATCAATTTTATAATATGAACAATACTTAATTTAAAAAGGTGGTAATTATGAAAAAGAAATTAGTATTGGTTTGTTTAGTTATCTTAATTGTAGTCTTATCATTTTCACTAGTTGCATGCGGAATGGATAATTTAATTACCAACAATAGTATCCCAAATGAGCAAAATAGTGGCAGTGAGTCGAATAATCAATCTAATGATGGTTCGAATAATAACAATACAAATACATCAGAAGAGATTACGGTTAATCCAGTTACAGATGAAACAATAGAAGCTGAAGAAACAACGGAAGAATTTTCAATTGTTACAGAAGTTGAGGATGGATATACTGTTGAAGGAAACATATATACAATTACTGTTGCTGGAGAATATACCTTATCTGGATCATTAAATGGACAAATTTTAGTTGATTGCGAAGATGAAGTTGTACTCAATTTATCTAATACAACTATTAGTTATTCATTAGATTCTCCGATTAAAAGTATTGGCGATGGCAAATTAACAATATCTGCTAAAAATGATACAGAGAATGTTATCAAAGACACAAGAAGCGTAAAGACTGTTGATGATAATTCTGTAGGAGAAGGGGCTATATATGCTGTTTCAGATTTAGATATTCAAGGTAAAGGCGTGTTAGTAGTTGAAGCTGGGTATAATAATGGTATTCATACAAAAGGCGATTTAAAGATTAAGAATCTTTCTTTAAAGGTAACTGCAATTGATAATGCTCTTAAAGGAAATGATTCTATAACAATTCAAAGCGGAAACATTGTTTTAATATCTACTTGTGGAGATGGAATGAAAACATCAAATACTGATTTAAGTAGTAAAGGAAAACAAAGAGGAAATATTGATATATTAGATGGAAATATTTCTATATACGCAGCAGGTGATGGAATTCAAGCAGCATACAACTTTAATTTAAGTGAAGATGAAGAAACAAAACCATTAGTAACTATTTATACGGGTTCATATAGCGGATATACTTCAAAATCAAGTACTTGTGATTCATTTAAAGGAGTTAAAGCTGATAATGAAATAAATATTACTGGTGGGCAAATAGATATTAAATCGTATGATGATGGATTACATGCTAATTATGGTGTTACGTTAGATAATGGATCTACCAGTACTGGAATAATAACTATTTCTGGAGGAGTTGTAAATATTGGAGTTTATTCACAAAATAATTCAACTGGAATGGGTAATTGGGGCCCTAGATCATCTATGCAAACAAGTGTATCAGGGGCTGATGGAATACATGCGGATAATACAATCAATATTTCTGGCGGAACTATCATTATAGATACAGCTTATGAAGGTATTGAAGCAAATTTTGTAAATATATCTGGAGGTTCTACTAAAATTTATTCAACCGATGATGGTGTTAATGCAGCAAATAAAATTGAAAAAACACCAGCAGTAACTGTTTCAGGTGGATACTTAGATATAACAATGGGTAGTGGCGATATTGATGGAATTGATTCTAATGGTTCATACACTCAAACTGGTGGTATCGTTATAACCAGAGGAGCTCCAAATGGAACTAATAGTATGGCAACAGGATTAGATTGTGATGGCACTGCTAGAATTACTGGAGGAACTTTCGTTCAATTTGGATCAGTTGAAACGACATTAACAAAATCTTCAAATGTGTATAAGGCAAGTTTTGGAGTAAGTTCATCTGGCTTTGGCGGTGGCTTTATGGATGGTGGAAGACCTGGAAGTAGCCAATCAAGCAGTAGTAGCTCATATACATTCAGCAGCGGAACATGGTATTTAAGTTCAAATCCAGAATTATTTGAAGCTACTTTAACTAGTACCTATTATGGTTGTACAGTGTATTCAGATAGTATTCAAAGTGGAAATATAACAATTACAAATGGATCAACTCAATATACTGCAACAGCTAGTTAATATAGAGATTTGAAGTAATAATTACAAAAAATATTAGAGTTTGCATTAACGTGCAAACTTTAATTTTTATAAAAATCCTTAAATTTTTAATATTAGAAATATTAAATTATTTTTGTTTGTTTGATATTATTGCTTTAAAGTTATACAATAATACCCATGGAAGAAGTGATAGATAATAAAAGTGAATTAGGCCTTTCTGATATAGAAGTAGAAGAAAGAAAAAAAGATGGAAGAGTAAACGGAGATCAAGATATTAAGACAAAAAGTGTTGGAAAAATACTTTTTACTAATATTTTTACTTTATTTAATATTATTTTCTTGGCTATTGCAGCAATACTTCTTGTTACATTATTTACCACAAAAAAGAGTGGATACACCATTAGCGATTTTTCAGATTTTGGTTTTTTAGGTGTATTATTAGCAAATACATTAATTGGAATAATTCAAGAATTAAGAGCAAAAAAGACAATTGATAAGTTATCACTTTTATCAACTCCAAAAGTAACTGTAATTCGAAATGGCAAAGAAAAAGAAATAATGCTTAAAGATATTGTCATGGATGATATTATGGTGTTATCTGCTGGCAGACAAATATGTGCAGATTCAGTTGTTGTAGATGGGTTTATTGAAGTAAATGAATCATTAATTACAGGCGAACCTGATGCAATATCAAAAAATCCAGGTGATGAATTATTAAGTGGAAGCTTTGTTGTTAGTGGAACAGCAAAAGTAAAAGTAATTAGAGTTGGAAAAGATAATTATGCAACCAAAATTAGTATCGGTGCTAAATATATTAAAGATTATCCATCTGAAATAAGAAGAGTATTATTAAAATTCATTCGTTTCATGGGTATTATTTTAGTCCCATTAGGAGCAGCATTATTCTGCGTTAAACACTTTTTCCAAGGTAATGAAATGGTTGCAACAATCAAATCCGTTATGGGTAATTTAATTGGAATGATTCCATCAGGATTAGTTACTTTAACTAGCGCTATCTTTTGTGTAAGCGTTGTTAGATTATCGAAATATAATGCACTTGCTCAAGATTTATATTGTGTAGAAACATTGGCTAGAGTAGATACGTTATGCTTGGATAAGACAGGAACTTTGACAGAAGGGACAATGCTTGTTGAAGATATAATTGCTAAAAAAGAGAATGAAAATATTGAATCAATATTACATTCGATAGTTGAATATAATAAAGATAATAATGTTACAGCTCAAGCAATTATTGAAAAAGTTAATGATTCACCTATGATTGAAAATATTATAGAGGGAATACCATTTTCTTCTAAATATAAATTCAGTGGAATTAAAGTTAAAGATAGCTACTATGTTTTTGGCGCTCCAGAATTCGTTTTGAAAGATAAAATATCTTTAATTAGTGAAGAAATTGAAGAATATACTAAAAAGGGAATGAGAGTATTAGCTCTAATTAAAACAGAAACTATAGACAATTATGTTATAACTGGTGATGTTGAATTAATTGGTTTAGTTATTATAAGCGATAAAATCAGAGAGGAAGCAAAAGAAACTCTTAAATTCTTTGATGAACAAGGTGTTAATATCAAAATTATTAGTGGAGATAATCCTGTTACAGTTAGCAAAATTGCAGAAAGAACAGGTGTTAAAAACTATGATAAATATATAGATGCATCAACTCTTAAAACTGAAGAAGATTTAAGAGATGCAGCAGAAAAATATACTGTATTTGGAAGAACAACTCCAGATCAAAAACTCTCACTTGTTAAGATATTAAAATCTAATGGACACACTGTTGCTATGACTGGAGATGGTGTAAATGATGTTTTAGCATTACGTGAATCTGATTGTTCAATTGCTATGGCTTCAGGAAGCGATGCTGCTAAAAATGTTGGGCAATTAGTTTTACTTGATAATAACTTTGCATCATTACCAAAGGCAGTAGCAGAGGGTAGAAGAACAATTAACAACTTGGAAAGAAGTGCTGCATTGTTCTTTGTTAAGACCCTTTACAATTTATTATTTGCAATAATCTTTATGATAATAAGCTTTAAATTACCATTTGATCCAAAGCATATGACATTTATTGGAACAGTAACTATTGGAATTCCATCAGTAATTCTTGCTCTTGAACCTAATAAGGAATTGGTCAAAGGTAGTTTCTTTAGGAAAGTCATATCTCAATCACTGCCAACTGCAGTCACTATAGTTGTTTCAATTGTCACTATTTCAGCAGTATCAAAAATATATGGTAATTTAACCGATGGACAGATAGCAACGGTATGCGTAGTGGTAGCAGGAATAATTGGATTCTTACACATAATAAAGATTTCATGGCCACTAAATTGGTTAAGAATTGGCTTATTAGTCATATTAATCCTTTTATTTGTAGGCGCATTCTTTGCTGATTTTGGAAAAATAAGTGTAACTAGATTCTTTGGATTAGAAAGAGATTTTAATACATTTATGTGGATATTAATTGGTACAGTTGGTGGTGGTTCAATTCCATTATTTGCTGGATTAACATTCCTTTCAAATTATATATTTAAAATACTACCTCCATATAGTGAGATTAAGAAAAAATTATTCCATAAAAAGAAGATAGCAAATTAATATGAAAATTGATTTACATTGTCATTCAACATTTTCAGATGGAGTATTAACCCCAAGAGAATTAGTATTAAGAGCAAAAGCAAACAATGTTGATTATTTAGCTTTAACAGATCATGATACATTACTTGGTTTACCTGACTTCATGAATTCAGGTAAAGAATTAAACCTAAATACAATAGAGGGAATAGAACTAACAACATATTACAATGATAATGGAAAAACAGAACATATTCATTGTGTTGGATTAGCAAAAAAAGACGCTAAAAAAGATTCGCTAAGTAATTATTTAAAAGAAATAAATAAAAAGAGAAAAAATAGAGCACTTGAAATGCTATCTAGAATTCATGATATATATGGATATACAGTTAATTTAGATGAAATAAGCAAAACGAATTCAGTTATTACAAGAAAAAGTATGCTTGATCATTTAGTTAAGGAAAATAGTAATATTGATCCACAAGTATTAAGAATATCAACTAGTTTAGATTCTAAAGCATATGTCCCAACAAAATATATAAAAGTTGAAGATGGAACAAGACTATTAAAAGAGAATAATTTTTTTGTAATATTTGCTCATCCTTGTTTAGTTAAAAACCAATTAATAGTTGAGACAATAATAAAATTATCAACATTTGATGGAATAGAAGTAAAATATTCATATATATACAACGATGAACAGCATTTTAAGGGAATTGCGCAAAAATATAACCTATTATTTTCAGCTGGAAGTGATTTTCATTCTCCAACTGAATCACAAAAAAAGCATGGAGATATTGGTTCATCAACTTTAAATGAAGATGAATTCAAACCAATGAAAGAAATATTGAACTTAAAATAGTGAATATGGAAAAAGTAATAATTAGAAAAGCAACAGAAAAAGATGCAAAACAAATACTTGAGATATATAAGTATTATATATTAAACACAGCAATAACATTTGAAATAGAGATTCCGTCTTTAGAATCATTTACTGAGAGAATTAAAAATATTAATAATTTGGATTTACCATATTTAGTTGCGGTTATAAATGACAAAATTATTGGGTATTCGTATGCTAATAAATTTATAGCACGAAACGCTTGTGATCATGCTGTTGAAACAACAATATATATAGATAAAGAATATACAAAACTAGGAATAGGAAAGTTGTTGTATTCTAAACTAGAAGAAGAATTAAAAACAAAGAATATTACAAACCTATATGCATTGGTTGCAACGAGTGAAATGGTTAATAAGTATTTAGATAATTCAAGCGTATCATTTCATGAACATCTAGGGTATAAAATTATTGGACAAGCACATAATTGTGCTAAGAAATTCAATACATATTTCAATATGGTTTGGATGGAGAAATTCATTTAATTCCCATTTAAAAAAAGGTTGCCACTAAAAAGCGACAACCCTTAATTAGATTATTTAAAATTACCTAATATTTTAGTACATATCAGGCATTCCACCTTGTGGCATCATTGGTGCTGGTGGTTCTGGAATATCAGCGATTAATGCTTCTGTTGTTAATAACGTAGCAGCAACTGAGGCAGCGTTTTGAAGAGCTGATCTTGTAACCTTAGTCGGGTCGATAATTCCTGCTTCTAACATATCAACATATTCATCTTTAGCTGCATCATAACCATAATTTTTCTTATTTGATTTAAGAATAGTATTGATTACAACTGAGCCAGCAACTCCAGCGTTAGAACAAATTTGCATTAAAGGAGCTTCTAATGCTTTAGCAACAATTTTAGCACCTGTAGCAACATCGCCTTCTAATGAATTAGCATAGTCATAAATTGCTTTTTGGATAGAAATTAAAGCAATACCACCACCAGGAACAATACCTTCTTCAACAGCGGCTCTTGTAGCTGATAATGCATCTTCAATTCTTAATTTTGTTTCTTTCATTTCGATTTCAGTAGCTGCACCTACATCGATAACAGCAACACCGCCAGCAAGTTTAGCTAATCTTTCTTGTAATTTTTCTTTATCATATGAGCTTGTAGCAACTTCTAATTCAGCTTTGATTTGGTTTACTCTAGCTTTGATAGCTTCTTTGTCACCTTCACCATCAACAATAGTTGTGTTATCTTTGCTAATTGTTACTTGCTTAGCTGAACCTAATACAGATAAGTCTGCATCTTTTAATTCTAAGCCCATTTCTTCACTTACTACAGTAGCACCTGTTAAGATAGCCATATCTTGGAGTAAAGCTTTTCTTCTGTCGCCAAAAGCAGGAGCTTTAACGCAGTATACATTTAAGATTCCTTTTAATTTGTTAACAACAATTGTTGCAAGTGGTTCAGTTTCAAAGTCTTCAGCAATAATTACTAATTTAATACCATTCTTTGCAACTTGATCAAGTAATGGTAAGATTTCTTGAATAGAAGTAATCTTTTTGTCAGTAATTAAAAGTTTAGCATTTTCAACTTCAGCTATCATCTTATCTGTATTTGTTACCATATATGGAGAAGCATAACCTCTATCAAATTGCATACCTTCAACAACATTTAAGTTTGTTTCAGCTGTTTTGCTTTCTGAAATAGAGATAATACCATCTTTACCAACTTTTTCCATTGCTTTATAGATTAAATCACCAACTTTTTCATCACCAGCTGAGATACTAGCAACGCTTGAAATTTCTTTTTGTTCGCTAACTGTTTTGCTAATTGCTTTTAATTGTTTAACAGCTTCTTCACTTGTTAAAAGAATACCTTTTCTAATTTCCATTGGATTAGCACCAGCAGCAACATTCTTTAAACCTTCTTTAACGATAGCTTGAGCTAAAACGGCAGCAGTAGTTGTTCCATCACCAGCAACATCATTAGTTTTTGTGCTAACTTCTTTGATTAATTGTGCACCCATGTTTTCAAATGGATCTTTTAATTCAATTTCTTTTGCAATTGTAACACCATCATTAGTAATGAGTGGAGCGCCAAATTTCTTATCTAAAACGACATTTCTTCCTTTAGGTCCTAGTGTTAATTTAACAGTATTAGCTAAAGCATCAACACCAGCTTCTAAAGCTTTTCTTGCATCTTCTGCATATTTAAATTGTTTTGCCATATTATATATTCCTCCTAATTAATTAATCTTCAACAATAGCTAAAATATCACTTTGACGAAGAATAGTAACAGTTTCATCTGGAAGTTTGAATTCTGTACCAGCGTATTTTGAATATAGAATCTTATCTCCAACTTTTACTTCCATTTTTACTTCTTTTCCGTCAACTATACCGCCAGGGCCTACAGCAATAACTGTTGCCATAACTGGTTTTTCTTTTGCATTACCAGTTAAAATAATTCCACTAGCAGTTGTTTCTTTTAATTCTTCTTCTCTAATAACAACTTTATCAAATAATGGTTTTAACTTCATATTGTCCTCCCATAAAAACACATTTTTAGCAATTGATACTCTCAAGTGCTAAAATAATTATATCATTTAAAACAAAATAAGCAAGTAAATTTTATTATTTAATATTAAATTAAGAAAAGGATAAAAAGTAACAGTAATTTTTAGACAAAATTATCATTATTTAAATAGTGTATGAGTATTTGAAATTTTTTCAAAACACCGAATCATTTTCTTTCAAAACACCGAAAATGGTTGATGTATGCAATGAATAGGTACAAGGATTATTGTATGATTTATAAAATTAAGGGGAATTCTTATAGAATTGTTTTTGTTTGACTATGAATATTTATTGTGCTAACCTAATTTTGGTGTGAGAGAGTATCAAGCACTAATAAATATAGATATATGGAATAAGGAAAGATATGTGTAAAAAAGCTTATATTGGTTTTATGAGTATTATTGCAAAAATGATTTTCAAGAAACCTGAAGTAATATATGAAGAAATGCCAGAAGAAAACGAAGTAGGTATATATTGCCCAAATCATGGACAAGCTAATGGCCCAGCGATGCTAACACTTTGGTTTGATAGACCACATGATACTTGGATGGTTCATTATGTATTAGAAAAGGAATTAGCTCCTAATTTTATATATCATGATTTCTTTTCAGGAGATTCAAAGAAACATAAAAAATCATGGAGAATGCTTTCTTGGATTGTTGCAAAAGCATTAAGACCTTTACTTGATTTAGGAAATCCAATTCCAGTATATCATGATGAAGAAAGAAGAGATATTCCATTTAATATGAGTATGGAAACACTTGATCAAGGCAGAAACGTAGTTTTATTTGCTGAATCGCCTAAAAAGTATTCACAATTTGTTAATACCATGTACACTGGTTTTACAAGATTAGGTAAATTATATTATGAGCATTGCGGAAAATGTATTAAATTTTATCCAATGTATGTTGAAAATAAACTTCATAAAATGGTTATATCAAAACCAATTCAATATAACCCAGAGTGGAGTGAAGAAGATGCAAAAAAAATAATTAGTGAATATGTTAGAGACAATATTGATAGAGTAGCAAGATCTTTACCAGAACACGAAGGAGTACCTTTCTTAGCTGATGAATGGTATGATGTAAATACAGAAAATGTTAATAATATGAAACAATATTGGTCTAAATTCGAAGTCGAACAATCAGAAGAAAAAGATAATGAAAATAAAGAAGAAAAGAAGGAAGAAAATTAATTATTCTTTTCCTCAATTATATTAAGATATTCTTTTAATACTTCAGGTGTTATTTTTTTCCAAGGTGTATATAGGGAATTATAACAATTCTCACATACTTCATTGTATTTGTCACGGTTGCTAATGATATATTTAATTTTTTCAGCAAAAGAGTTTGCATCACATTCTGCTAGATAACTATTTTGATTATCTATAATTCCTTCAGCTGGTGCTGAGTTAGCAACAACTAAGGTTGGCTTACTAAATGCAAATCCTTCTTTTATTATCAATGATGATGTATCAAATGTAGAGGCAAGTGCTGTAATATTAGAACAATAATAATAGGTAGCAAGTTCTTTTCTATCATTTGTTTTACCAACAAAGAAAATATTTTCTTCTAAGTTGTATTCTTTCACCATATTCTCAAGTGTTTTTTTGTAGTTTCCATCACCGATAATAATTAACTTAACATTTGGGCATGTATCATGTAATAGATGAACAGCTTCAACTAAAATTTGGAAATTTTTAATACTTACTATTCTGCCAGCAGTGACTATAACAAAGTCATTTTCATTGATATTATATCTAAGTTTAATTTTTAAAATATTACGATCATCGATATATGAAATATCCATATCGGTACCATTTCTAAATACTTTGTATTCCTTATCTATCAAATATTCATTTTTGAATACATCTCTGACCCCATCAGATACTGCCCAAATATAGTCAGATTTTCTAACTGCAGAAATAGTATAATTCAAGAATAATTTTTGGAAAAATTTAGTTTTAAAAAATCTATTTATCTCTACATGATATTTTGTATGAGCAGTAAAAACAATTGGTATGTTACGTTTCTTAGCATATGAAATTATATACTTAGCTAGAGTAGCAGGTGAGTGAACATGAATAAGATCAAATGTGTGAGTTTTTAAATATTTATGTAATTTAATATCAAAATGAGGTAAAGCTAATCTAGGTCCGAATATACCACCATTTAAAGAAATGCATTCAATTAATTCATATTCTGTTTGTTTTGGAGCTTTAGAATATTTTGGAGCTAAAACGCTACACTCTATTTCTTTATTTAATAATTTAGCATAATTATCAACAACTAATACTACGCCATCAGTATTTGGATAATAATTATCAACAACTTCTAAAACTCTAATCTTCTTATTGGCTTCTAACATCATATAGATTTTATCTTTTTAACGAGTAGAAATCAAGAAAATAAAAGTTATCTCTTATTTAACTAAGAATTCCCAAAGTAATGAATCATCTGGTAATATGCTTTCATCAAGATATTCACAGTGTTGTAGTTTATTATATAACTCAATACCATAACTATTCTTTGAGTGTCTAAGAGAATCTTCTAAGTATGTACGATATAACAAAGGTTCATACATATGAGTTGTATCAAGTAAATAGTTAGCAAGAACTCTATATGGCTTTATATATTTATCTTCACCTTCACATACATGATTCCACATAGCTAATGTTTCTTCAATCGAAGTTCCACGCGCTTGTACATCTCTAATCAATCTACGCATAAATCTAACTAATTTAGCTGGAATAACAGTGTTTCCATCGATTTGGAAATTAGAGTAGACACAAACATAGACTCTATAAAACAAATCATGTTCTAATTTAAGCAATTTGGGATTAAGAGCATGTGTTCCTTCTATAATAATTACATCATTATCGGATACTTTTATATGTCTGTAATCATCTGTTCGTTTGCCGTATATAAAATCAAAGGTTGGTAAATATGTATTATATTGATCCATTAATTCACTAATACATTTATTTAATGTAAATCTATCTAATATATCAAAATTATCAAAATCATACATTCCATCTTCTAATTTTGGAATTTTATCTCTATTGATAAAAAAGTCATCAAGAGAAATTGTTACACAACCTCTACCTTGTTTTGCAAGTGCTTCTTTTAATTTAAGTGATGTTGTGGTTTTTCCAGAAGAAGAGGGACCAGAAAGTAAAACAAAACGTCTATTTCCGTATATTATATTATTAGCAATAACTTCAATTTCACAATCGTATTTTCTTGCAGAAAATTCAATTAAAAATTTTAGGTTTTCTTTTGAAAGTCTATTAATATCAGTTAAATCTAATTGAGTTTTTGTTACACCAGTAATATTTTCCATTTGTCACCTCAACTTATCAATATTTCTAATTTATTGTAATAATGAATAATTGTCAATACTAACTAAAAATAGAGGATAAGATATATTTATTTATATAATCTTAAATAATTTACATGAGTTATATGTTTTAGATAAATATGGTATAATTGATATATGATTAAAAATGAAGAAAAGAAAACAATAAAACAAAGACCTAAAGCATTAAAAATATTTAGTTATGTAATTTCTGGCTTATTGTTAGCTGCATTTATATTTGTACTTGTTTGTTTTGTATATGTAATTATTCAAACAACAAGAGGAAATCAAGCAACACTTTTTGGATATAGACTTTATTATGTTCTAACTGATAGTATGGAACCAACGCTAAATGAAAAAGATATGATTATATCAAAATCAATAACGGATACCAATGATTATGCTAAAGTTGATGCTCAAATTGATGTTGGAGATATAGTTACATTTAAGATGATTCTCGATGGAAAAGTAGTACAAAATACACATAGAGTTGTTGAGGATGTTTATTTTGATGCAGAAAAGGGTACATATTGTATAAAAACAAAAGGGGATAAACAGGGCGCTACAATAGATGAACCTGTACCAATAATCAATCTTGAAGCTAAAATGGTTAGAAAAGCTAGTATAGTATCAAAATTATATAACTTTTTAAGTACAACAGCAGGTATTTCAACTCTTATTATAATCCCATTAGCACTTGTATTTATTTCACTTATATATCAATTAGTAATTAAGATTAAAGGGTATAAAGAAACTCCTAAAGAAACTGAAGATAGTAATGACAATAAGATATTAACAAAAGAAGAGAAAGAACAACGTATAAGAGAATTAACTGAACAAGCAATAAAAGAGTATTTAGAAAACCAAAATAAAGACAAAAAAGAATAATAGAATATCTTAACGAAAGATTTCATTCAATTTAAAAATAATCAATATTCAGGATGTTAAGTAAAAAAAGATTAATCTATCTTTTTATTTGCTTCAGGAAGATTTTCGTTTGCTTCTTCTTGAGCTTGTCTAAGTTTTTTGAGTTGACGTTTTGATAATCTTCTCATTCTCTTTCTTCTTGCTTTATCATAGCTTATAGCTGCATCGATAGCTTGTTTGTTTGTAACATCTTTAGCAAGAATATCAACAATAGCTTGTAATGACTCAATATTGTATGTAGTAATATTCTTTTGAAGTTCTGCTTGTATTAATTTAAAGTATTTAATAACTTGTTGATGTCTTTGAATAATACGAACTCTTTGTGTATCTTCATAATTTTGAATAGCAGTTACACGCATTTCAATTTCATTATCTGTTAAAAGTTTTAATTGGTCTGCCCAATACTTATCACTTTCTTGTTTCAATTTAATTAAATCAGCAGAGATTGAATCATGAATATCTTGTGTTTTTTGATCTTTTTCGTGAGCTAAATCATCTAATGATTTATTACGTTTTTCTAATTCAACTAATTCAGCTGTTTTTAAAGCAGTTTCTTCTACGTGTTTTCTTCTTTCTTCTTCAAGTCTATCTTCTTCAGCTTTAAATGCTGCAATTGCTAAATCATATTCTTCTTGTTTTTTAGCAAGTCTAGTTGATGCTTCTTCATCTTGTCTTGTCATTTCTTCATTTATAGCAACAAGTTCTTTATTTTTCTCATTCAATAAATAATTTTCATGTTCAATTCTTTGTTTTTGAATCTCTTTTAATTCAGTTAAATATCTAGATTTTTCATCTTGTTCTTTTGACAATCTATCATATTCTTCATTAGCTCTTTTAATAGAAGCTTCTTTTTCTTCCTTTTGACGTTGAAGCTCTAATTCCATTTGTTTTTCTTTTTCTTCAGCTTCTAATCTTTGCAATTCTTTAAGTTTATCTATTTCTAATTGGTTATGATATTCTTGTTGTTTTAATTTAAATCTAGCAAGTGCTTTCTCAGCTCTTTCTTTACGCTCTAATTCGCGTTTTTCCCTTAAGGCTAATACTTTTGCTTTTCTCTCATCTAATTGCTGTTGTAGGATTAATTGCTTTTTCTTTAAGTCATTCTTTTCAAGTTTATTAATATTATATTGTCTCAAAACTCTATCAATAGCAGAATTAATCTTTGTTATTTCAAAAGGAGAGAGTGCTTTATCAGTAGAAGTTAGAGCTTGATATATATATCTAATTTCATTAATTTCAAGTTTTAAGAGAGGATAGTCATCTGGAACGAAATTATCAATATTCTTAGTAATATATTCATCAGCTTCGATTTTCTCACGTTTTTCTGCTTCAGCAACACTTTCTGTTTCTTCTCTTGTACTAGCGATAGATTGTAATAAAACAGTATTGAGGAAAATAATACCACGATATTTATCAGCTAAATTATCAGGTAATTCTACAGTTTCAGTAATTGAATCAATACTGAACTCCATGTTTTCAGCTGTTTCTATAAACTGCCACAATACTAATGCTTTTTTAAAGTCAGGGTTTTTCAAAATTACGTTTGTTCTTTGAATAGGTGGTCTTACAAGAGCGCAAGATCTCATTTCTCTAGCAAACGGACTACCTAAGAAGTCAGAAATAACCATCTTAATATGAGAAATTCTTTCAATATCTGTTGGTTGAGCATTATTAGATTTCTTTTTAACAAATTCATTGAAAGGGAATTTAGCATTAGACTCTAGTTTAAATGAAACCTTATTATCTCTATTCAAAGAGAAATCAGATTGGATTTCAACTCCAAGTTCACCACTTTGCAAAGCAGCATTTTGCATAATCTGGAATCTTCTTTCAATAAAATCACGTAACTTAAGTAGAAGAGTGTAGATAAATCTATTTTCATAAATATCGAAAGATTCTTCTTTACTTGTATTAAGGATTTTAGAAGGAATAACTGTACCATTTTTATCAACTGAAGAAATTAAGTTTGTATGTTGTGATAAGTGTTTAACAGATTCAACTGATATTGATCTAGCCAAACTTATATCAACGATATCTTCTTCAATAACGATGAATTTACGAGGATTTCTTACGATGTTATCAAGTGAAACTACACAATCTTCAATTGTTGCAATCCAATCACTTGAATAATTCTTTTTAGAGTATACTTGTGAGATTTTAAAATCATTTTTACCAGAAGATATACTTTCTACATATTTAGGGTATATATCTTCTTGCTTAATGAGGTTATTAATCTCGTATACAATTTTCTCGTAAATATTAACTGCCATTTAATAATTCCTTGTCTTAAGTTTATTAGAATAACTTCTTCAATCTATTTAAGTATTCTTTACATTCACCCATGTTTTCTGGTCCAAAATGGTCGTCTAAGTATTTGATATAATCATCAACTTCATCACGAATATATGCTAAGTTTAATGATTCAAATTTACGTAAAATTTTGTTACACAAAACGTAATCAAGACCATCAATTTCAGTACCACCACAAGCAACATATACAGGAACGAATTCACGCAATTGTTTAACAATACGGTTACCAAACGCTAATCTAAAGTGTTCTATAACGTATTTATCCATATCTTCAAACTTTTGTAAATTCTCATCAGAAACCTTATATTTTTCTTGTGCTTCTTTGAATAATTTTTCAAGGTGAGTATAGTCGAATGGTAATGCTTCTGTTAAAGGAGCATCAAACGGATCAGCCTTACTGTTAATGTTAATAGGCATACCTCTATCGTAAACCTTATCTGATATAGCGAATGTTGAGTCATCGTTGTTAGCTGTTCCTACATACCACATATTTTCTGGAAGTCTAAATCTTCCTTTTTCAACATGCTTTGGATCGCTAGGCCAACCAGATGGAACCAAGTCAACTACCCATTGATCTCTTGAAGGCATTTCTAGTATTGATAACATTTCAGCGAAATAGTACTCTACACGGGCGATATTCATTTCGTCCAATACCGTTATATATATATCTTTGTTATATGTAGCATCGTACATTGCTCTTAAAGTTTCTGTTTCATTAAAACGTTTAGTAAATTCGTTGAAGTATCCAAACAATTCTGTTCTATCACGCCAAGAAGGCTGAACAGAAGCGATAGTAGTTGGATTCTTAAAGAAGTGCCCAATACATTCAGGAAGAGATGTTTTACCTGTACCTGAGATACCTTGTAAAATTAGTAATCTAGTAGTGGCAAATGAGGCGAAGAATAAACGAATCGTTTTGATATCATAATAAAGTTTACGCCACGGACGATCTGGGTTGTTTGCTGCATAAAATCTAAATGTGTCACATAACTTTTCTAAGTCGTAATCATAACAATGATATTCCTTTGGAACAAACTCTGGATTAAGGTATATATTATCAACTTCTGTAAGTTTATAGAATCTTGATTCACCTTCTTTCTTTTCACTGCTGGTGTCTTCACCATTTTCACCTTCTAAAACATCATATCCTTGATAAGCAATTTTAAGTCCTAAAATTCTGTCTTTTTCTTTTGTTACCTTAACTAATTCTTTTCTTAATTGATCAATTTCAGCAATTAAATCATCGTTTAATACTTTTGAACCGAATAATTTCTTAATTAATTTTCTACCGAAAAAGAAAATACAAAATATAGCGGCTAAAAAGACTAAGGCAACAAGTATAAAACAAGCAACAGCTCCGACAATTTCACCAGTCGATAAATTATCTTTATATGTGTTATATAAAGTAATGTACTGTGGAATATTGAACATTTGAACAATACCACCAATTAACCCGCCTTTATTTCCGACAGTAGTGTCAGAGTAGAAGAAACCTAATATTCCTCCAAAAAAGACCTTACAAAATTCTTTAAAAAAGTTAGCAAACGACCCCATTATTATTATCCCTCTTTATATTAGAATGTTGGTGTTCCAACAAATATAATGTTTGTTAAAGTAGCAGTTTTGCTAGCGTCATCATCTTGTAAATCAACGCCGTCATACCAAGCTACAAATCTAACTGAGTTTGTAAATCCTTCAGTTACTTCGAATGATAATTCATCAGATAAAAATGCAATATCATGATCTGCTTCAGTTTCAGAAACTAAAGTGCCTGCAGTAATATTGCCATAGTAAACTGTATCATTGTTTGTTAAAACTCCTACAAGTTCTTCATTATTAAATACAGCTACTTTTAATAAATCTTGTAAATCACCAGTCATTTCATATTTTATACTAATTATATATTTTGAATTTCCAGCATCAGTTGTTTTTCCATTTTTTACGAAGAAATATCCTTGTTCTATATTAGTTGGATTAGAACATGTATATGGTGTAATGCTACGGCCATTTGAAACATATATTGAATCATCTTCCGTAACTGTTACACCTGCGGTATTGAAATTTGCGATAAAATCTTCATATGACATTCCAACTTCAAGTTGTGTTTTTGGCATCATAGGAACTAGAGTAGTAGTGACTGGAGCAAATGATAATTCATATTTTCCATCTATATCATTGTTGTTCCATGAGATATATAAATCACTATTTCCAATTTCCGAGTTTGTTGCTGCTGTAAATTCAATTTGCGTTAAGTTAACAGTACTATTTGATGAAAACCATGCAAATGTTGCTGTTGATAGAGCAGCGACACAAAGAACGACAAGTAAAATTGTCATAACGATAGATGTGTTTAATTTAATAGCAGTTCTTCCATTTCCTTTCATTTATTCCTCCTAAGCAGTAAAGTTCATAGAAAACGAGATAGTTTTATTTTGGTCTGTATCAAGCATATTTACTCCATCAAACCAAACAACTGCTTTCATTTTTAAATATGAACTTGCTGGCACGATAATTACTAATTGTCCACTTTTCTTATATATACCATCTAACATTACAGATGTATTTTCTACTGATTGTCCTACTTCAAGATTGCCATAATGAATAGTTGAATCAGTACTTAGTATTCCGATTAATTTTTGAATATCACTCTCAGAATCAGATGCAAATAGAGCACACTTGTATGAATCTAAATAATGGTTATCTTCTTCATCATATGAATCACCATCTTTTAAAATGTATGAGATGTTATATCCAAGTAAAACTGATAAAGGTTCATTTTGCCCATTTATCAAATAAAATGTATTTTTATTATTTGTTGGATTGGTTAGAGTAGCAGGGTTTGTATCAGTTACAGAAGTAATTTCTTTAACGAAACTACTTGTAGCATTACAGAAATTAATAAATTGATTGTATGTAGTTGTCCCTAAAATACCATTATATTTTGGAATCATAGGATGAATTCCAGATCCACTTATATTAGCAAAAGAAATGGAAGTTTCTCGTTCATCAGGATCCCAACCAATACTTAGTGTGTTTGAAGCATCCTTGCTAGAAGCAGTGAACATAACGTCACTAGCTGTTAAAAAATTAGAAGTAGAGTACCAAGCATATGTGGCTGTGGAAAGGACAATAATTAAGGCGACAATGAGGATAATTCCACTTGTTAACTTATATATGGTTCTAGTTGTAGTTTTTATTGCACTAATAGCCATTTGCACCTACTTAATTACTTAAATCTACAGAACCAGTAAATGAGAACTGGATTCTAATTTTTCCGTTTATGATCTTATTAACGCAATCAGGATCATTTCCTTCAAGCCAGATAATAAGAGAATATTTCTTTGTTGTATTTGATGGCAAGTTTATATTTTTATTGTAGATAAGATATCTTTTTGAATCTTCATCTTGTCCATAAAAATCTTCACAAAGCCATACATTACTTGTATCTTTAACGATATGGCGAGTACCATCTTCATCTGTTTGAATTGAAAGAGTAGGGTAATTAATCTTTGGAACAACTTCTTCATTTTCCTTTACAGTAACGGGATTGCCATTTTCATCAGTAGTAGAAACTGATTTAGCTGCTCCATATATGGTAATCAAATCATCTTCAATAAGCATAACTCTTAAAGCATTTTCAATTCCATTAGTTGCTTCAATCAATTCAAGATATTCGCTATATATTTTTGCATCACTTGAAGTATTTGTTAAATAGAATGTGGTAGCAATATAACAATCCTTTGAAGTTGTATATTGACCATCATTATTCATAATATCTTCAAGTACAGTTTCAATAGAACTATTTGTAGAAAGATTGTGTGTTTTTGATAAAGATGTATTATCCATTAATTCTGGGCCTACAACTTCTAAAACTGACGTAGCTCCAGCATTTACATCTTTTTCTTGAGAAAGAGATAATGTTCCAGTAACAGAATCTGTTAATTGGATAGTATAATTATTTACTCTTACAGCTGATAAAAAGCCATATACAGCTCCACCAACGAGTAAAAGTATAAGAAGAATAATTATAATGATAATAACGATACGTTTAGTTTTAGTTTCACGTCTAGCACGTTTATTTCTAATAACGTATCTATATTTATCTTGTTTTTGATCTGAAGATAGACTAGAACTTACAGTAGGGGAAGTTCCTGTTTCTTCTAATTCTGTCTCAAGCTTCTTCTTTTTTGCCATTATCTTTTTCTATCTATAATCCTTCGTAAATTTGTCAAAAGATTAGAATAGTAGTATAACAAAATACTACAATCTAATATTTTATTGTTTTCTAAATTAGTTTTCTCCATTATCTGAATCATTATTTTCTTCAGATATGGTTTCTTGTTTTTCAGCTTCTTCTTTTGCTTTTTGTTGAGCTAGGAATTCTTCAACAGCTTTTCTCTTAATCTCTTCTTCATTGATTTCATTATTAGCTGCGCTAGCTTGAGCCTTTGCAAGTTTATTAGCCATAATCATTCTGACAACGAGTATTATATTATATATGAATAATAATACTAGAGGTAGTACTATAACTAATAAGAAGTTAGTTGAATTTTGTAACCAATTAATTGCATTACCAACACCTTTCAAGTGTGACTTATATACTGCTTTTACTGTAGATGGGTTTACAACAGCATCTTCAGCATTATTAGCATCACCACGAGTTACAAAACTATTTACAGATCCATCTGGGAATGTATTAATTTTTACAATTCTGTGGGTTATTAAAGCACTTTGGCCATTAACATTTCCTACGTATGTAATAATGTCTCCAACCTTATAGTCACTATAGTTAGTATATGGATTTTTTGCAATAATTAAATCACCAGTTTTAAATCTAGTTTTAATATCAAATGTAACGCCATATTGATTATTTGTATAATATGCATCTGCGCCATTCATAGAATCTGATAAAACAGGTAATAATTTAATACTGCCACTAGCTACATTATTGGTTGATCCAATTGGATTGACAATAACGATAATACTAATAGCGATTGCCAATATAATTACGATAACCTGAACTACAGTAACTATTATATCAACAATCTTTTTTTGTTTATCATTTAATATCTTTTTCTTTTCTTTCTTTTGTGTATTTGCATTACTCATAAATTTTCTTCCCCCAATTTTTGTTTCCAAAAATTTCTTTAAATAAATACATTTTGCAATTTAAAGAT
>JAIKVY010000174.1 GCA_024685275.1 Clostridia bacterium | reverse complement strand
GCTTTCGCATTATTAAGTAATTCATCAACATCTTTTGTTATTCTTTCATAATCAATTTTAGCAGTTTTTAGTGAATAATAGATTTCAACTTCTTCCTTTCCACCTTTCCATGTTGGAATTATTTCAATAAATAATTCTCCTCTCTTGGTTTTATTATCAGCACCTTTAGAATTAACTAAATGAGAATCAATTTCTTTAACAAATATCTCTACTGAATTTATCCATCCTTCTTTATACTTATTTGCTTTGTATATTGCATTAGCAACGTTAAGTGCTATTTCTTTCTTATCTTCTTTCAATATTGGTGAATTGGCTTCAAAACAAATTGTATTACCTTTTGGTAATGTGTATTTTTTATTCTTTGATAGTTCTGTTCTTTGAGCAGCATCATTTAGTTTTTCTAATATATCTTCATCAGATAAAAGTGGAGATATTGCTACTGTTGCATCTCCTACTGTATCTCCAAAATCTTTATACAATGTCAAAGAATAATTAACTGAATCAACGCATCTATTTGTTTCAAGTTTGTCTAAGACATAAAATAACTCGATTGAATTAGTTTTTGATTCAATGATTCTATAATCAGTTATATCCACATTTTTTAATAATTTTTTTATACGCTCTATCATCCTAATTTAACCCTCGCTTTTAAATGTGGGCCGCCATCACATACTCTAACCCATTCTTTGTGCCCTTTTCCACAGTATCCTGCTCCATCTAATCTAAATTCATCTGATACCATAGAAATGCTTTGTAATAAATCAGGAACATACCCTGACATAACAACTGGACTAACAATATTTCCTGTAAATTTTCCATCAACAATTTCTAAACCATATTCTGCTGTACATTGTATTTGCCAGTTTTTAGGATCTTCCATTCCATTATTTGTATCACATAGATAGTAACCAAATTTTATTGATTTTATCATATCTTCTAGTTTATCTTTCCCTGGTTCAAAATATGTATTTGTCATACGTGTATATGCTTTATGAGCATAATTTTCTCTTCTTCCGTTGCCAGTTGGAGCTGTTTTTAATTCTAGAGCTGATAAACAATCTGAAATACCTGTTTGTAATATTCCATTTTTTATTATCAATGTATCAGAAGATATTACTCCATCATCATCAAAGAAGAAACTTGCAACTTGTGTTGCCGCTGCTGCTCCGTCATGCATATTAACTAAATCGGAAGCCACTCTTTTATTTATATATTCTTTTGCTTTTGCTCTATTTTTTACGAACATGTCCATTTCAACGCCATGTCCAAATGCTTCATGAGCAATTAACCCAGTAATTGATGGGTCTGTTATTACATCATATATACCTGGAACAACTTGTTTTGCGCTAAGTAGTTTTATTGCTAGTTCACTAACATTTTTAATTTCTTTTTCAATACTATCTAATGATAACAATGTATCTGGAGAACCTTTTACTTCTCTTGCTTGCTTTATATTCTCTCCATCTGTTGCTATTGCTATAATATACGAATTTGTCCATGTGTAATATTGATCTAATTCTTTAGTATTATCTATAAATATCTTTGATATTTCAATTCTGTTTAGAATTGCAGCACCTTGAATAATCCTTTCATCTGTATTCTTTAAAGCATCTTTAATCTTTGTAAGTCTTTCTTTTATTATTGGAATTGTTAATGGATTATCATTTTCTCTTGCAAATGATTTTTTTATACTTTCGCCTTTTAAACTTTTAACACTTACTCTTTCTTGCTTTAAATTATCAAGTTTAATTTCTGATTGTATTTTCTTTGCAATATCTAAATAACAATTATCATCTATATAACTAAATGAATATTCGCTATACCCAGCTCCATTGAATATTTTTGCTACAAATCCATATGAAATATCTGAATCTGAAATGCTAACACTTTTAAAATTTACATTTGCTCTCAATCCTTTGTTTGCTTCACCCAAAATTGAAACATATTCATATGTTTTTAGTAATTCTTCAACGAGTTTTTTACATGCTGATTTGGTTTTTAATAAATTCTTATCTAAACTCATTTTGCCTCCCTTTGGTATAACCATTATACCAAATTTGAAATATACTTGCTAATACAATTATTGAGTATGATTATATTTTTTCTTTTAGTTCTTCTAAGCGCTTAATTAGTGGTTCCATAATTGATTTGAGCGTTCCTTCAATAAATGGATTTGGAATACCCACTGTTTTTAATAAATTTAGGAAAGATTTAGAGCCGCCTAATTTACATAACTCATAGTATTTGTTCCAAGCAACTGTGTGATCTTTTAAATCTAATAAATAAAAATAAAAAGCACAAACTTGGGCTAATGTATAATCGATATAATAAAATGCAGTATGGAATAAATGTGATTGTCTTTGCCAATATGCTCCATTTTCATAATATTTAACACCATCATAATCACGCCATGGAGTATATTTCTTTTCTATTTCACGCCATTTTTCTTTTCTTGCTTT
>JAIKVY010000097.1 GCA_024685275.1 Clostridia bacterium | reverse complement strand
TAGAATGTACCAAAATTCGTACATAAGTACTCATCTTGATCCATTCTAAATATTTCGTTCATACTTTACATTGCACTTGATTTCGTTAGAATATCTTCAAAAGCGTAATATGTTTTGTCAGATTCAAACGTTAAATTATTTGATCTATATAGTTGTTTTATAGTTGATGCAAAGTGACCATATTTAATTGTGTATTCTTCTCTTCCAGTATTATAAATCTTATCTGTTAATACGAAACCATCTTTTCTAATGTTACTTGAAATATTAAATTTGCCTTTAGTATTATACCAAATACTTCCTTCTCCTTTAGATGTTTTAAAGGAACACCAGTAATCCATTCCAACGTGATTTCCTTCGACAATTCCAAGATCGTACAAAATGCCACCTTGATTGTAAGAATCATAATCAGTATCTTTAACTAATTTGGATAATTTTGATTCACTTCTTTCTTCTCTATGCTCTTTATTAGAATATATCTGAACAGCAATCGTATCATCCTTATACATCCTTATTTTGTCTTTTTCGATTCTTAACTTAATGTCAAAGTAATCAAATAATGGATTAAAAGGCGTTAATTTGTTCCCTAGAATGATTAATTGCAACGAATCTCTATCTCTATCAATAGTCTTATAAAACTCCAAGAGAATGTTAATTTCATCCTTTAAATAACGATTGTCTAAAGGGATAAATTCATCGTAATCAATACAGCAAACTTTAGTCTCATTAGGAATAGAAGATTTTAATTTGCCACTCATTGACAATACAACAAAATAGACAATATAATTCCATTCATCGTTTTCACTTGTTTTAACTTCGACACCATATTTGTTGCCACGAAATTTCCATTGACGAAATTCTTTACCACATTCTTTGCTAAGAACATCGTTGAAAAAGTTTTGATAAGTTATGGGAGTAATTTCGGATTTATACCTTCGCAAATAAATGTGGATCATCTTATGATCACGATAATCTTCTAATGCTCTCATTTTGCAATCGAAAGTTTTACCATCTGATCTATCTGATAATACAATATTTAATAATGCGCCTTTTTCCAATATATATCGTGCGCTGAAGTATGTCCTAAACATTAATCAGTTGGATTCCTATAGTAAATTTTTATTCCATCTTCAAGAATGTTTTTTAAAATTTGCATTACTTCTTGAGAGAATGATCCATAAATATTTGCTGAATCAAATTTTATTACATTCCAGTTAGTAAGATTCGTTACATCATCTATTATTTCATCTTTACCAAAATAAAACACCTCATAACCAGTTTCATCTATTAAATTTTGAACAAAAAGTTGATTATCATCATTAATATAAAAAATGAATAATCCACCAAGTATTGCATTAACAAGTCCACTTGTGTCTCCAAATGTTCCACTATTAGATGAGTAATAAGGCATATTTGCCTTTATTATACTTGATACATCGCTTTCTATATTATTTAATCCTATTTCATTAAGACCATACGTTTTTGTAGTGTCATACCAAGTTTTAGTAGATGTTTGCCTTCTATATGTTAATTCACCGAATTTGTCATTTTTTCTTGCATAATTTATTTTTTGATGCTTAACTGATTTAGTTGATCCAGTTCTTGCAATATTTCCTTCATTTATTAAATTTGAAATTCCAGCCACTGATCCAAATATACTTGTTCCTAATGAAATGTTACCAAGAATACGATTCATTTTATTTAACGTATTAACTTCTCCATTAACTGAAGTAAATGGAAGTTCCATTTCAAAGTCTGTGGTAATATCTACAATTTGATTTTGACAATTAAACATTATTTTAGTGTCAAACATTGTTGAGATCATAGAAATATTTAATCCAATTGATGTACCATTATTAATAGCATCTATTGGATTATTAAATGTACCAATTTTTGCAATTCTAAAATTAGATGGAATAGTTATTGATTGTGATATTGGCACTCCTAAATATGAATCATTTAAACCTTTGATTGTATATTTAGTAGTGTTTGCACTTAGCATATCAACGTAATTCACACTTGTATTAGTATTAAACGTATTAATAATTGTACTAAACGATAATGGAAGAATATAAAAATTGGCTAATTGTACATACGCACCATCAAGTGTTATTCCAGTTAAATTACTTTTCCATTTGTTAGTACCAGTAGTAACAATAAGTTCTTGTGTAATATTAGTTATTTCATTTAGATCAAATTGATAATTTTCATCATAATTTAATATTCCAAATAGCGAATATCTTTCAGTAAATTCACCAGCCGATCTTGCTGTATATACTTGAAGTCTAACAAATAAAGCATATTTACCAGTAGAATTTGTAATTAAAGGTGCATATAATAAAGGATTGTTACCATCATAGTCTAAAGGTAAATGATAAGGTGATAAACTAAATCCATCATAGTCAATGAATCTACTTCTTGTAAGGTATGATTTTTTAAATGACATTAGATCAGAGAAAGTATGCCAATAGTCCAAAGAATAGTAAATAATAGCCACTTCATTTTTCTCTTCGTACCTATCAATAAAGGCATAAAAGTTTGTTGATCCATTTGAAAATTTTAAATAATTATATTTCCATAAATTACTATAGACAGCATCTAAAGGAAGATTAATTTCTCCTTTATTTGTCATATATACATTTTCAATTTCGTATGTTTCTTGCGTTAAAGAATATAAATATCGTGCAAATGGTATATAAGTTTCATTAGATTCATTAGTAAATTCCTTGCAATAAAATACGTTACTATATGAATTATTAAGAATTGAATTTTGGTATAATGTTAATTGCATATGTAACTCCTTAATAAATAGTCATAAAAATATCTTCAAATTCATCTAACGCTGTTAAATAAATATTTTTAAGATTCATTATCTCTTCTAATAATGAAGTATTTGTTTTTCCTAACAAATTTAATAATGTATCTTTATTTTCAGTTATTAATTCATTATTTGTTTTAATTCTATTCTTACTTTCAGTGTCAGTAGTGTTACGTGTTAATTGATTAGAATCATTATAAGTTCTTGATACAGATGTTGATTCTACATTATCTACTTTTAGATTCTGAGTAGCGCTTGTTACTGGATTTAAGTAATAAGTATTTTCGCTATTACTCGAATCGTTTGTGATTGATGTAGTGTTAGTGTCAGTTCCAGTATATGCAATTTCATTACTTTCACTTTCGCTATCATTTCCATCCTTTGATATTTGAGTAGTTAATACGATCTTTCTTTCAAATAAATTGTTAAATGTAGCAATATATTTGTTTACTTTTGGAATATATTCTAACGCAACACGTTCAAGTTTTCTCTTTAA
>JAIKVY010000093.1 GCA_024685275.1 Clostridia bacterium | reverse complement strand
TGTTCTAAGTGTGATTTTGTATTCAATTTAGCTGGTGTGAATAGACCTACAAATCCAGAAGACTTTATGAAAGGAAACTTTGGATTTGCTACCACATTGTTGGATACACTAAAGAAGTATAACAATAAAGCACCAATTATGCTTTCTTCATCTCTTCAAGCAACCTTAATTGGTAGATATAATGATGAATATGGTAAAAGTAAATTAGCAGGAGAAGAGTATTTAGAAAAATATTCTATGGAAACTGGTTCTAAAATATATATTTATAGGTTTCCTAACTTAATGGGACATTCAAAACCTAAATATAATTCTGCTGTATCTACATTTTGTTGGGCGATAGCTAATGATGAAGGATTTACTGTTAGTGATAGATCAAATCAGGTTGAACTGCTTTATATTGATGACTTGTTAGAAGCAATGTATGATTGCTTAGAAGATAAGCCAACAAGATGTGAATATGATGGATTAAATCCAGTAGTTAACAAAAATGGCAGGTATTGTGTTGCATTCCCAACACATAAGGTGACATTAGGTGAAATCGTTGATTTGTTAAACGAATTTAAAAATCAACCAGTCTCTTTAATGGTACCTAAAATGCCTAATGGTAGCTTTGCAAAAAAATTATTCTCATTATATTTAAGTTATTTGCCAAAAGAAAAATTTAAGTATGCATTAAAAATGAATTGTGATGACAGGGGAAGTTTTACAGAACTTGTACATACGCTTGACTGTGGACAGGTATCTATAAATATTTCGAAGCCTGGTATTACCAAAGGTAATCATTGGCACAATTCTAAATGGGAACAATTTATTGTTGTTTCTGGTCATGGATTAATACAAGAAAGAAATATTAATACGGGCGAATTTGTAGAATTTGAAGTGTCAGGAGATAAGATAGAATCAGTATATATGATTCCTGGATGGACTCATAATATTATTAATCTATCTGACACTGAAAATTTAGTTACAGTAGTGACTTGTAATGAAGTATTCAATAAAGAAAGACCAGATACATTTTTTGAAGTAGTAAAAAAAATATAACATTAATTTTGACATTAGGAGACAAGTCGCTAATATGAAATTAATACACTATTTATATAATGGTAAAGAAGATATAGGAATATTAAACGATGATGATATTATTTCATTAAATGTTTCTTCTTTTGATATGTTCATTGAGAAATATACATTAGAAGAACTAAAGGAATTATCTAGAACTAAAGATAATACTATTAAAAGAAATGATATTAAACCACTAGCTTTTATTAATCATCCTAAAAATGATATTAACTAAATATGCATTAGATCATAACTTTAATATCTATAATTATTATATAGATGATGGCTTTACGGGAACTAGCTTCAATAGACCAGGATTTAAGCAGTTAATAAACGATATTGAATCAGGTTTAATAGATATAGTTATAACTAAAGATTTATCTAGACTTGGTAGAGACTACCTAGAATCTGGTAAATATATTGAAAGATTCTTTCCTGAACATAACATAAGATATATAGCGATAAATGATATGGTTGATACCTCAAAAGATGAAAATACTGATATCATACCATAAAAAAATATCTTTAATGAATTCTATGCAAAAGACTTATCCAAGAAAATTAAAGCAACATTCAAATATCAAAAAGAGGCTGGTATATACAAAAAAACAGCTGCCACCCTTTTTGGATATATCGATAATCCCTCAAAAGGAAGAAGAGAAATTAACCCTGAGACAGCCCCAACAATAATAAAAATCTACGATTTATTTATACATGGCTACTCCATAAAAGGTATTGCTGATTACTTATCAGAAAATAAATATATAACACCAAGTGCCTATAATGACAAACTACGAGGAATTGAAAGAACAGAACCTTATATATAGAATCCATCAACTATAAAAATAATTCTTAGAAATGAAGAATATATGGGACATTACATTAAGGGTAAATCAAGTAAGAATTTTAAAACTAAACATGTAATACTCATTCCTAAGGAAGAACGATATGTATTTAAAAATGTATTTGACCCAATAATATCAGAAGAAACATTTAGACTGGCTCAAAGCTTATTTGTGGGAAATAAAAAAAATAGTGGTATTACTAACCCATATGCTGGACTAGTCTTTTGTGGTATTTGTGGTAAACCACTAAGTATCCAACGTCATAAGGGAGGGAGTGGTCATTATGAAGAACGCCTTGTATGTAGAAATACAAATGAAATAGGTAAGGGAACAATTCTTTTAGAAGATTTAAACGAAGTAATAAAAAAAGAGTTATTTACTCTTAAAAATGTACTTTTGAAAAATAAAACAATATTCTTGGATTTCGTTATTAATAGAATAGAAGAACTTGAATCTAAGCAGCTAACAAATGAATATAGTATTCGCCTAATTAATATAGATAAAAGATTAAAAGAGTTAAATAAATATATTCAAAATCTATTTGAAGAATCTATAAATCAAGCACTTCCTGCTGACACATATAACAAGTTTATGCAAGAATATCTATTTGAAAAGAAAACCCTAGAAATGGAATATAATAAATACTTATTACTATCAAATATAGATAATGATAATACAGAAACCAAGCTTAACAAGTTTTTAAGTAAACTTGATAATATGGATGAAGATAACTTCACATCAGCAGTAATAATTAGAAATCTAATATCCAAAATACTTATTACCACATTTGACTCAGGAACATCCAAACTAGGTAAACAAGTAACAATATATTACAAATGCTGTGATTCAGCTATAAAAGAATTTATAGAAGGAGATAACTAAAATGGAACGATTAAGAGATAACCAAATAAAGGTAGGTATATACTGTAGATTATCAGTAGATGATGGAATAGCCGCCTCAGATTCAGTATCTATCCAAAACCAACGAGCAATTATAACTGATTTTGTAAATAAAAAAGGTTGGCATATAGAAAACTACTATATTGATGATGGCTATAGTGGAACAAACTTTGAT
>JAIKVY010000240.1 GCA_024685275.1 Clostridia bacterium | reverse complement strand
TGGTTTATTAATCGCTATTCAACAATTGGCAGCTTTTTAATATTTTTTACTGCCTGATACAAAATTCTCTTTGGCTCGCCAATAGCAAACCCTTCAACAACTTCAACCTTGTAATTAAGGTAGAATTTTGCTTCTTTGCTTGTTTCTGGTCCAGAAATTATACTTGTAATTCCTTGGAATTGACAGAAATTAATTATAGTTTCCATCAAAGCAATAGAGTTTTTGTTTGATTCTTTGTAATATCTAGAATCAAGTCTTAAGTAGTTGATAGGGAAGTCAGTTAAAACTTTCAATGAAGAGTTTTCAATTCCATCTATCATTATTTGGCAATTTTTGTCTCTTATTTCTAAAAGTGAATCAATTGCTAATTTTTTAAGAGCCTCAAGATTTTGTGCATCAAAACTAAGGATTAAATTAGGGTATTGCAATTGTTCAAGCTTTTTGAGAAGTAATTTGAAAGACTTCTTATTGCTTATTAATCTACAACTAAGTTTTAAACAGAATGTTAATTTTTCATTATCATTACATAAAGCAATGGTATCATCTAGTGCATAGAAATTTAAAAGTTCAATTCTTTCAGATGTAGATGCTATAAATTCGTACATTGGTGGAAGTATTTTTCCAATAAACTTATCGTTTAGTACTTGTTTAACATTCACATACTTAGTTTCATTGGCTCTATCTAAAGCTGAATCAAAGAAATATACTATTGGTTCAGTTAAAGATGTTGCAGCTTTTAAATTATTAGCACTTTGTCTTACGTTATCAAGTTCTTGCTCAATTTCAACTGTATTCAAATTTTCAACATGCTTTGAATCTAAATATGCTTTGATATCAAATTCAGCTTCGTTATCAACAGAATCATAATCAAAAAGAGAGTAGTCAACTGGTTCGCTAGCTTCATTTCCTTCTAAAACAGCATTAGGGTTTATTTGATATCTTTGTGCATATGGAATAAATATTGCTTCTTCATCTTTTTCTAAATTGTTTTCTTTAACTATTTTTTCAAATACATCATCAAATTTAGAAATAAGCATATATTCATTTTCATCGCAACCCTTTTTAATTTTTAAAAGGATATTAAAGCCATTATGTGCTTCATCTGTAACTTTTGTGTAGTTAAATTGCTTACTACTTAATTTTGTATCAATGTTCAAATATAGGAGAAGGTCATCTCCATCAATTTCAAACTGGGCTAGTGGTTTTTCATCTAATTTTATAATCTCAACTAGACCAGAGAATTGTTGCTTTACGTTTTTCATTTCTAAGAATAAGTTTTTGATATAGCTGTACGCTAGCTTTAATTGTGTTTTACTCATTCTCAAAACATTTTCAAAACAATTACTTAGGATTTCTCTACCTCTAACATCCATTCCAATAGGAACACCAACTTCATCTGCTAACTCTTGTGAGTTCTCAGTATTGATTACTCTAAACGGATCAGGTTCTTGAATCTGGATTAATAAACTTTCAAGTTGTTTTTTTACTTCATCGATATCTTCTTGTAAAATATCCTTTGATAGTTCCTTATCATCAACTTGACCAGCTTCATACTTGTCATTCTCTAATAGAGTAGTATCATTAAAAGGTTCATTAGTAGAATCAACAGATTCTTCATTTGTGGGTTTTTCTTCAGTAGCAATATTACTATCTGTTTCAACTTCATTAGCTATTTCAGTATCTAAAGTATCAGTTTTAGTAATATTTTCAACTTTTATTTCGTCCACATTATCTCCCATACGCATATGTGCGCACACATAACTTGTATATTATATATATAAATAACAAAACTTTATATGTATTTAAAAAGACATAAGAACATTTTTGATAATTTTCTTAAGTTTTTATACAAAAATAAACAAATAAATTTTAAGATAGTTTTAAGAATAAAATATAAATTTTCGGCTTTTCATTTGATGACAATTAAAAATTCGCAAAAATCAACAAAAAGAGAAAAATTCATATTACATGATTTTGAACAATTTCGATAAAAATTGATTGGTAAAAATAAATGATTTTTGGAATATAAATGATTCTGATATTATGTTTAATAATATTATATTTTTTAACAATGGGGCACTAAAACATATAATTAGTAGCCTAAATTACAAAATATTAAAATGTATTATTTTTT
>JAIKVY010000033.1 GCA_024685275.1 Clostridia bacterium | reverse complement strand
TATAAGAAGAATGGTAAACTTATAAGTCTTAAAAAAGAAAAAGAAGAATTATATAATCTCTTAAATAGTTTAGTAATTAAGAATGAAGAATAATATAGTAGTTGATTTAAAAAAGGAATACATAGTTAAATGTATATCCATAAATAATTATGCAAAAGGAGTCGCTAAAATAGACTCCCTTTTGGTATTTGTGGATAATTTGTATCCAGATGAAGAAGCTATTATAAAAATAAAAGAAGTTCATAAGAATTATGCTTTCGGTGAAGTAATAAAATATTTAACTAAATCACCATATAGAATAGATGATGAATGTCACCATTCACATGATGCGGGTTCTTGTCAATTCAATAATATTACTTTAGAATATGAAAACAAACTAAAATCTTTAATGGTTAAATCCAATATTGAAAGAGCGATTAAAGAAGAAATATCTGATATAGAAATTCTTTATTGCGAACCTTTAATTGGATATAGAAATAAAGTCACAGTATTCTTTGATAATGATTATTCATTTGGATATTTTAAAGAAGGAACTCATGAAATAGTAAAAATATCTTCATGCGTTCAAATTCATGAAGAAATTTTAAAAGTAATAAATGATTCATTATTACTTATTAGAGATAATGACATAAAAGTATATGACTACAAGACTAAATCTGGAATAGTAAAAGGTATATCTATAAGAAGAAGTTCTTATAATCATTTAATGAGTGTAATGTTTTTAGTTTCAAAAGACGATTATAGATTTATAGATGTATCAAAAAGATTAACTAAAGAAAATAAAAACGTTACTGGAGTGTCTCTATCTATTAATAAAGATGATTCAACAATTGTCTATTCAAAAAATGAAAAAGTATTATATGGTACGCCATATATTACTGAAAAAATAATTAATAATTTATTTGAAATATCTAATCAATCATTCCTTCAAGTCAATACAAATGGTGCATCGCTACTATATAGTGAGGCTATAAAGATGTCTGATTTAAAAAAGACTGATACGGTCTTAGACCTATATTGTGGTGCTGGAGGTATTTCTTTATCTTTATCAAGTGATGTTAAAGAAGTAATAGGACTTGAAATAGTTGAAGACGCAATTAAAAGCGCAGAAAGAAATAAAGAAATCAACAAGATAGATAATGTTACATTCTTTGCAGAAGACGCCAAAAACTTTAACCAAGTTATTGGGTCTAAAAAAATAGATGCACTATTTGTTGATCCACCAAGAAGTGGTCTATCAAATGATGCAATAATCAATATAATATCTTTATTACCTAGAAAAATAACGTATATATCATGTGATTCATACACATTAGCTAGAGACTTAAAAATACTAAAAGCTAGTGGATATGAAATAAAAGAAATAAAATGTGTAAACATGTTTTTAAGAACTAAGCATGTGGAAACTGTGGTATTGCTGGTAAGAAAATAGGTGAAATATACTAAAAATAGGGCAATAACACCTATTTTTGATGTATTTTAGTATATTTAAGCATTATGTGGGATTATATAAGTATAAACTTCACCCGCATTTAAGTAGTTTCAATGTAGGGTTGAAACGAAAAAATTAATGGTTCTCGAAAACATATCGAAGGCAAAAACCCGCATTATCTCGTTCAACCCCTTAAGTTCTAGAGAACATGTTTCAACGCTCTAGAAGATTATTATAAAAAGCTATTATTGAAATAATAGTAGAAGAACAATACAAATCGAAGTTTGTGAGGATGTAAAAATGTTTAATTACGAAAAACACTTCAATCAATACTGCAAGGATAATAAATTGGATTTGATTTTATCTTTTAATATGCCAGCAGGATATGAAACCGCTAACGGCACTTTTGACGTTGAGTCAAAAACGGTGTTCATAAATGCAGATTATTTAAAAGAGTCCCCCGATTATGAAAAAGCCTTTTACCTTTTCCATGAATTGAGACATTCCTCTCAGTACCTTTGCCCCAATAAATTTAGCATTGTGATCAATCGCAGCATTCAATATATTATTATGTACGATGGCACTTGTTATAAGATTATTAACGGAAAGTATTATGAGTGTAAATTAAAAGGTGGTGCAGGTTATTTTACAAATATCTATCTTGGACAGCTATATGAAGTAGACGCCAATAAATACGCTTATGAACAGGTAAAAAAGATATATGGAGATTCAAATGACCTGCGTAAATTGTATGAAAGTTGGATGCCGAGTCAGACTGTGTCAGATGACGTTTATGATTCTTTGTATGCTTTAATCGACAAAAAAATACAAATGACAGATTAATTCAAAAATTTCACTTTGTCAGTGTGTTTCCATTTGTAAATAAGTCATTTGAAACTGATATTAAAAAGATTGGTTGAATTTATAACTATAAACGAAAAATACAAGATAACATTTAGGTTAAAGGTTGGCATTGATAGAACGATCAATATGACACCAGATAAGTAAGAAAAACCTCCTAGTAGTTTTGATGCTATTAGGAGGCTTATTTTTTTATTTTGGAATTTTTGTATAGCTATGGAAATGGTCAATTTCAGTATGGTATAATTAAGTCGGTTTAAGGGTTGAATTTGGAAAAATGATGGATTTTATCCGCACTTATGCAGTGACAACCCCAGGATTTTAATCATTTATCCGCATTTATCTTGCTTCAACCCATGTTGAGAGTGTCTGCTACCTCGTAAGCAAAGAAAAGTAGCGTTTTTTTCAAAAATAAAGCAAGAATGTAATTTCTTGTTTTTTTGACACATAAAAAATGTGAAACAAAATTAATTAAATGGTTGCACATTTAGCAACTATTTGCTATAATCTATGTGAAACAAAACTAGTGATTATGTATCACACAATAGGAGAATAAATATGAGAAACATTGCTGAATTATTGCATGAACAGGAATTGTTAAAATCTAGAATCAATAAAATGATTCATGGCTCTATTGAAATAAGAGAAAATAATGGTAAAAAATATATTTATGTGCATTTTAGGGACGAAGGAATTTCCATATCAAAATATGCTGGTGAATATAGTATAGAATTGAATAATCTTATTTTAGAGAATAATCAAATCGTTAAAGAATATAAAAAACAATTAAAAGAAATAAAAAAAGAATTAGGATTTTTACAATATACTTCTAAAGAATTGAATGATCAAGTAAAAATAAATATAGATTTAGCAAGGAAAAATATGGTTGAATCTATATATAAACAAGCAAAACTAGAAGGAGTTGCTACAACATATTCTGATACAGAAACAATTGTCAATGGTGGAAAAGTTAAAGATATGACAGCTACCGACATAGCTAAAGTTATTAATTTGAAACATGCGTGGGAATTTATATTAAGCGAAGGAGTAATATCTTATCAGACAAATTATGCTATTTTATGCCAAATTAATGAAATAGTTGAAGAAGGATTTTCTTATACTGCAGGAAGAATAAGGAGTGTGCCTGTTGCAATTGGTGGATCAAATTATTTACCACCACTTCCTTATGAGCCTCAAATAAAAGAGGAATTAAATGAAATGCTGTCAATGGATAAGTCATATAATATAGCTGTTGAATTACTACTCTATGTGATGAAAAAACAGCTTTATTTAGATGGAAACAAAAGAACTGCTGTAATTTTTGCCAATCATTATTTAATAAGTAGAGGAATGGGATTGATTGTAATCCCAGCAGAATTGGTAGAAGAATTTAAAAAACTACTAATTGATTATTATGAAGATAAAAATGAAGATATAAAAGAATTCTTATACAACAAATGCTTGACGAAATTATTTGAATAGTTATTAGTTCTATATAAAAACATACAATTGATATGTTTTCTAACAATATTCTGCTTACGTCACAATAGACTGTAGAAACTGTAGTTTTGCTGGCAAGAAAATAGGTGAAATGTACTAAAAATGGGGCAAAAACACCTATTTTTGATATATTTTAATATATTTAAGCATTATGTGGGATTATATAAGTGTAAACTTCACCCGCATTTAAGTAGTTTCAATGTAGGGTTGAAACGAAAAAAATAATGGTTCTTTAAAACATATTGAAGGCAAAAACCCGCATTATCTCGTTCAGCCCCTTAAGTTCTAGAAAATATATCAAAGCAAAAAGAAGATTAATTAAATTATGCAAAGAGAATAAAATATAGGCTGGTGATAATGAATGATAATAGATAATGTTAAAACAATAATGGAAAAGGTTGAAAAGATAACGTTAGATTTAGGCGATGCCATCACTAAAGACGACTACTACATTGAAGATATGGGATGCCCACATAAACAACCACCAAGACTTCCAAAAGGATATTCAGCTGTATATATGTTTGCTTATGGAAGTGAAACTGAGTTTGAGTTTTTAAAAATTGGTAAAGCCAATGCTAAAAGTACTGCAAGATTTATTAGCCAGCATTACGGCTTAAATGCTACAAGCACATTAGCTAAATCCATTTGCTCAGATAAAGAATTTCAAGAGTTGGGAATAATTTCAGATAATGTTAAGAATTGGATGTTAAACAATCTTCATAGAATAAATATCTATATTAAAGAAGAGCGTGGGAAAGCAGTAACGGAAGTTATTGAAACAATTATGCATTATGCTTTTAGACCAAGATATGAAGGGAACATTTAATTGTGGTTAACTTAAACAATATTTATTTTGCTTCAACCAATGTTGAAAATCTTATGGTTTTAGAAAGGAAGGATTTATGAATATAAGTAAGATAGAAAAATTTATTAGTAAACAAAAAGTGAGTTTTATTTGCTCAATTGATGATGAAAATTATCCCAATGTTAAAGCTATGCTAAAACCTAGAAAAAGAAATGGATTAAATGAGTTTTATTTTTCAACTAATACATCATCAATGAGAGTAAAGCAATATTTAAAAAATCCAAATGCCAGTATTTATTTTTATCATAAGGGATTAATAAAATATGTTGGGGTTATGCTTAAAGGTAAAATGGAAGTATTAACTGATCAGGATACAAAAAATATGATTTGGAGAAAAGGAGATGCTATGTTTTATAAAAAAGGCGTGACTGATCCAGATTATTGTGTATTAAAATTTATCGCTGCAAGTGGTAGATATTATTGTGATTTAAAAACTGAAAGCTTTGAAATTAAGTGATTGATATTTTTTTAGACAAGAGTCGCTTACGTCACAACAGACAGTCGAAGTTTTAACTGTTTTGAGACACATCTAGATTTGTTAGTAGAAAAAAGTTAGTAATATTTGTTTTATTATTGAGGAGGTTTTCAATGAAGAAAAAATTGTTATTAGTTTTATCGTTGTTAATTATCATTTTCATGACCTCATGTACTAGTTCAAAGACATATTCTTTTGAAGAAGCAAGTGGTTTTGAAGTAACTAGTCTTAATTCTATTAAGGCTTCTGAATGCGTTTATCAGAGCTTTGCTTGGCCTATATCAGATGAAGTATATGAATATTTAGATTGTAAATATGTGAAAGTTGATTTCGATATTAACTCTGAATATTTATCAACATGGCCACCATCAGAACTCAAAGATGATGCTTATGTGTTGCATACATATATAGAGGGATTAGATTCAGGTATAAATTTTTATATTAGCCATAATACTAGATATATGTATTTTAATGGTATTGATGGGACATATAGATCAAAAAACAAAATGTCAGAAGAATTCATAGATATTATTAAGCAAAAAAATAATTAATAATTTGATATGTTCTCTGGAGGGGTGTTCCATTGAGTGACCGTCGAAATAATATGTTCTTTGTGATTTGCCTAGTTGACCAGAAGTATTGGTCGCCAGTTGAAACTGTTTGTTTGCTGACAAGGAAATAATCCAAAATAGCCAAAATGTAATTGCCCAAAATCATTTATCCGAAATTGTACAAATTGATTTAACAAAATAGATGAGCTGCCCGGACAGCTTTTTGAGTAAACTATAAGGAGGACATTGATCATGATAGCTGATATAGATTTTAAGAATTATACTGACAGTGACTACGAGGCATTGTGCTCCTTTCTCATTGCTCTAAATGAGAACAATGACAGCCACATTAACTGGAACTGGGCAAGGCTGGAATGGATGATTGAACATCCAGAATTTGATAAGAGTCTAAAGAATTCCATAGGCCTTTGGACTGTGGATGACAAAATCGTTGGCGTTGCTATCTACGATATGTATTTTGGCGAGGGCTTTTGCGGAGTACTTCCGGAGTATAAAGATTTATATAAGGCCGTTCTGGAGTACGCCTGCAAAGAGCTAAAAGATGATTCCGGTTTTGGAATGGCTATTTGTGATGAGAATGCAGTTGAAATAGAAATGGCAAAGAGCCTTGGATTTACACCCACGGACCAGGATGAGACCATAATGGAAAGGAGTCTTTCTGATTCGCTTGAAGCAGAACTCCCGGATGGCCTTAAGCTTTTTTGTCCGGATCCTGTGAAGGATGCTTATGACCTTCAATGGCTTTTTTGGCAGGGATTTGATCATGGTGAGGATAAAGCTGAATTTGAGCGTGAAGAGGAGATTGTCCCAAGGGTCAGGAAGCATTTTAATAAGGACTTAGGTGTTGCAGCAGTAAATGAAAAGGGAGAAATGGTGGCCTGTTGTCTGCT
>JAIKVY010000160.1 GCA_024685275.1 Clostridia bacterium | reverse complement strand
AAGACAACAATTTACATTATGTAATTAAAGCATAAAGACTATAGTTAATTACAAATGTTAATGCTATAATATATGCTCACATGTTTATATTGTGGTTAAGTTATTTTCTAAGTTGGTGTGTTATTAATACATGTAAAATAAATAATTTTTGACTCAAAATAATAGTGTATTGAAAAAACTATTTTCTCCTAACTATGAAAACTATAATTTCATATAGATTTTGTAAAATAGATAATAAATTTTTACTAAATCGCTAAAATATACATATATAAATTTAGCTAAAGTGTTGACAAAAATCGCTAAAATAATATATTATGATTTTAGCTAAAATTGGGAGGTGCTTGATATGATAACTATTACTGCAACAGAAGTTCAAAATAATTTTGGAAAATATTTACAAGCAGTACAAAATGGAGATGAAATTGTTATCTTAAAAAATGGGAAAGAGGTAGCTAGATTGATATCTCATGAGAAAAGTGTATCTTTTTTAACTGATTCACTAGTAGGTGTACTAAATGGAGATTATTCTGAAAAAGTAATGAAGGCTGAAAGGATGAAAAAATATGAAACTACTGATAGACACTAACATTATTCTTGATGTTCTTTGTAATAGGGCTGAGTTTGTGGATGATGCAACAAAGATATTTAAGTTGTGTGAAGTTAAAAAGGTTGATGGTTATATTTCTACTCTATCAATTCCAAATATCGTTTATATAATGAGAAAAGAATTGGAATCGAAAAAGGTTAAAGAGATTTTAGAAAAACTCTCTCTTATTTTTAATATTGTTGATTTAAAAGCGGATGATCTTAAGAAGGTAGCGAACCTTGACTTTAAGGATTATGAGGATGCTGTTCAATGTGTGTGTGCTAAACGCATAAAATCAAAATTTATTGTAACGAGAAATGTTAAAGATTATGAAAATAGTCAAGTTGTAGCAATTAAACCATCAGAACTTTTGGATATGCTATTCAAGTAAAGTATACAATTATATAACCATTAATGTTTGTTAAAGTATTAAAAAGAGTTTACAATAAGAAGACTAAAAAATTAGAGGTATAAATGAAAAAAGTTGAGTTGCTTGCACCAGTAGGTAGTTTTAGTAAATTACACACAGCACTACATTTTGGAGCAGATGCTGTATATTTTGGTGGTAAAGAATTTTCTTTAAGAGCATTTGCAAATAATTTTTCAAATGAAGAAATTAAAGAAGCAATTGATTTAATTCACAATCAAAACAAAAAAGCATATATTACTCTAAACATTTTTGCAAAAGATTCTGATTTTGAAAAAGCAAAAGAGTTTGTTAAAACTGTCAACGAATATAAGGCAGATGGCTTTATAGTTTCAGATCCAGGATTAATTAATATGATAAGAAGAGAATTTCCTGATGTGGAAATTCATTTATCCACACAAGCAAATACTCTAAATACGGAAACAGTTAAGTTTTGGAGAGACTTTGGAGTAAAAAGAATAGTGCTTGCAAGAGAATGCACTCTTGATGAAATAAAAAGGATTAAGGATGAAGTACAAGATACTATTGATCTAGAAGTATTTGTTCATGGAGCAATGTGTATTTCATATAGTGGAAGATGTTTATTAAGTACATATTTAACAGATAGAGATAGTAATAGAGGTGAGTGTGTTCAAGCATGTAGATGGGAATATTCACTTGGCGAGGTTTCAAGAACAGAATCTTTAACTATACAAGAGGATAAAAGAGGAACGTATATTTTAAATTCAAAAGATATGAACACAATGGATATATTAGATAAAATAATAGATGCCGGTGCTAACTCTCTAAAAATTGAAGGAAGAATGAAATCAGAATATTATGTTGGTACAGTCGTAAATGCATATAGAAAGAGAATTGATCAAATTCTTTCTGGTGGAGAATACGATAAATCGTTATATTATGAACTTGAAAAAGTAAATCATAGAGAATATACAACAGGTTTTTATTTAGGAAAGCCTGAACAATATTATGAATCCTCTGTTTCAACTAATTCATATAAATTTGTTGCAGAAGTAGTTGGATATCATGAAGATACAGGATTGCTTGAAGTTATTCAAAGAAATAGATTCTTTGATGGGGATGAACTTGAGTGTGTATCTAATACTGACCATAAAACACTAAAGGTAGATGGAATCTTTGATGAAAAAATGAGAGAAGTTAAAGACTGTAAACTAGTTCAACAAAAACTATTCCTAAAAACTAACACAAAACTAAATAAGTATGATATGATAAGAAAAAGGATAGAGGATTAATGGAAGAAAAGAAAATTATTCTATTTGTGGTTGAATCTGGAAGAAAGCTCATTTCTAGTATTATTGCTGATGAACTTAACAAAGATGTTTTATACCAAGGAATAATTGTAGAAGATAATAGTCTAAAAAATGCGGTAAAGAGATATATTCTCAAGTACATTGAAAGTCCAAGAAATAAATTTGAAGCAAAAATATCATATTGGGTAAAAAAGAGAAAAAAGTATAAAATTCATTTGTGGGATGAAAAATCAAATTATCTAAGGAATAAATCCGTTATAAACATGATATATAGATATGCACCAAGTGCAGTTGTTACTAATTCTCATGAATGTTTACCATCTTTAATTAGAGTTAGAAAAGAAACAGGAATGAATTTTCAACTTTTCGTAATGCCTGATGAGATGACACTTAATTTACAATTTAAAGATGAGGCAGTTGATCATTATTTTGTTGATAATTTTGATATGCGTTCTCTTTTAATGGAAGATACAAAAAATAACAAAGACGAACTCATTTCAATAGAAGCAAAAAAAATATCTATTACAGCATTACCTATTGAAGATAAATATTTTAATCCAATTGATAAAGAAAAAGCATTTGCAAAATTAAAAGTACCAAATGATATGGAATATATTGTTATTTTCTCAAGACACATAGGAGATGATTCATTTAAAGAAGTAATTGACTATGCTTCTAAAGCTAGTTTTCCATATCGTTTTGCTGTATTTTGTGGAAACAACAAATCAATATTTGATTATGCGACACAAAAAGGAATGTTTGTATTTGGTGAAAATGCTGATATATATGATGTGTTAAGCATAGCTAAAGTTGTTGTTGGACGTCCAACAATGGCACTTGTAAAAAACTGTATGGCTTTAGGTATTGATGTTATTGCTATGAATCCATTAGGCAAGAGAGAAAGAGAAAATATGAATTATTTGCTTGGAGAAGAAATTATTAAATATGCTGAGGATGTTACCTCTCTTGATACATATTTACATGAATCTTTCAATCAAATGAAAAATGCTAATTTGGCTCCGTATGTAGATAAATCAGCAAAGCTCAAAATTGCAAATAATATAAAATTACTAACAAAAAATGTTATCAAAAACGAAGTAGTAAAAAAAGATGAGCAACTATAGTTGCTAAATTATTGCAATATATAAAAATTTATATTTTTTTGCTAAAAACAATAGGAATATCAATACAATGATTCGAATATAATTCATACGTAATAATTATTATAAAAGAGGTGAATTTTGAATCCATATATAATTACCAGGTCTTCTGTTTTGAATAATTTAGATGAGATAATTTCTAAAATAAGCGCAGATATGACAAAAGATTTATTTGGGGAAACAGTTACTTTCTCTAACTCATTTAAAACGAAACTTATTATAATTGATAAAATTGAATTAAAAGTCCAAAATTATGTACTAAAGGCTCGAGTAGTAGCAGATAAAAAATATGAACTGGATCATTGTTCATTTGATCCAACTAATCAATCAATAATTGATAAATACCAAATATTTATTAATGAAGTAAACAAATACCTGAAGGACCAAAAACCTAATCATTTAGATTATCATGTTGAACATTTAAGATTAGATAAATTATTTACAAGGAATAAGTTGGAAAAAGTATTCAAAATGGAAGAAGAAGGAATCAATATCCAAAACGATGGGTCAATTGTCCTTATTTCAGAAATAACAGAAAATGAAACAGGTTATGCTTATCGTGATACATTTGATAAAAATGGGAACTATATATATTTAGGTTGGGAAAGTGAAGGAAATCAATCATTAAATATTAAACCTAATGTATACTTAAGAGATGCAATGAAAGATAAAACGACAATTTATTTATTCGTTAAGTTTTCAGATCAAGAGTATTATTATCAAGGCGAATATAACGTTATGAATATTATCTCAGATTATGAAACCAACGAAGATAACGATCCAAGAAAAATATATAAATTTGAATTGAGAGATATAGAATCAATAAACAATTAATTAATTATTTTTCAAACTTATTTCCAGGTTCGTATGTGTCACCACTATTATCTGTGTAATATTTCTTCTTGTTATATGTAAAGAATAAAATATTGTTAAGGGTTGTTCCGAATACAATATACACAGAAATCATAATAATTGGAATTAATCCAAATGATGGTAGTGCAGTAGTAGAAATAATTGATGCAAAAATAAAGAAAGAAGCAAAATTACACAAGAAGTTTTTACTAAATTTCTTTAATATACCCTTAAAGCTTTTCTTTAATCCTTTTTTTAAGTTGCAATTTTCACTACAAATTGCTGGAAGAATAAATGCAAATATTGATTTAACTAAACTTACTAGTAACATGTAAGCTAACAATATAATAGGAATAAAGATAATATATCTTACTTGTATTAACCAAAACAATGAATAATACGAAACGACAGCAAATAACGATATTATAGCCGTTGTTACTATTGAAGCAAATAGTGAATATATAACACTTTTACCTAAAAGAGAAATAAAAGTACGAATAAAACTATCTTCATATGATGTTGACATCTTTCCATATATTATTTTTGTTACAGGTAGTTTAACTAGGTTAACGACAAAAGATAATAAAAAGATAGTTAATAGAGATAATCCTATAAATCTTCCAGCTCCAACTTCATTACGTATTATTTCCCAAATTGGTTGAATAAATTCTGTTCTAGTTGTATGGAATGGATGGTTTAAAAATTCTGTTGGATTTATATTTGTTTCATTTATTAATTGAATTATTTCTTCAAGAAGTGGCATTACTATAGCTGTAACTATAGAAATGAAAACTACTAATACTATCAATATATATAAAGCAACTTTAATTGTAAGTTTTAAATTACACATTAAAATTTTAAACGAGTGCGTTATTGGCATACTTATTTTCCTTATTTCATTTATTTAATAAAAATAGTATAGAGTAATTTTTATAATTTGCATAGCAAAATAACATATTTAAACTACTAAAAGAATAAAAATAGAAAAATCTAAAAAATTATTTTATTTCGTTATTGATAATTATAAAATATAATATATAATGATTTTAGAAATAGTTTACTCTATTTACTAAAATTCTTTTGTATGATAAAATAAATCGATTAAAGATATACAAAAAAGGGAAAAAGATGGCATCATTTCAACAAAAATCTGTAAGCGTTAGAGAAATAGAAGAAAATTCTGCTTTTGGATGGGTTAGAACAAGAGATCAAGTTTCACCAGAAGATAGAGCAGCTAATTTAGATGTCGTTATGAAACGTAAATTAGAATTTGCATATGATCCTACAATTAGTGCAGCAGAAAAAGAATATAATGAAATAAAAAATAAAGTATTTAAACCTAAAAAAGTATTACTTGCTATATTTACAATACTTTGCATATTAACTTTATTAGTTACTATTGTAGAACTAGCTATTGGAATAAAGAATGGTGTTGATATAACAAAAGCAAACAAAGCAAATCCTCCAGCACAAGAAAATACTGAAGAAGAAGCGCAGAATGCATTTTTTGCTCAGGGCTTTGAATCACATATACATATATATATGGAAGGAGAGGAAGAAGAATCTTCTAGTGAAGTTGTTGATGAAGAAAATAATCAAGGCGGAGGCTTCAGTATAAATACAATCTTTGAAAAGGTTGGAGAATATAATGAAAAGATATTTGGCTTTGCTTTAAAGTTGTTTAGAGATAAAACTGATGGTGAAGGAAATGTTACTGAAGAAGGTATTGCCACTAAATTAGGTAATATGATTGGTAATGCTTCTGTTAAACCATTTATTAGTGCAGAGATTTTTGTTGGGTTAATTTTCTTAATTCTATTTATCATCTTTGCCATCGTCGCAGGGTCATGTAATAAATATAAGAAAAAGAATCGTAAGATTAATGATAGAAAAGAAGTGTTATTAGATATTGGTAGAGATAGAGTTAAAGAAATGAAAAAAGCAAACCCATATTTAATGAATAGATCTGAAAGAAGTATGCATATTTTATCAACCTCAATTGCAAGAGGAATTATTACCGCAGAAAATTATGAAGATGGTGAATAAATAAAAAATATTTTTTAATAAATTAAAATAAAATTAATATCCGCAAAATTAAGCGGATATTTTTTTGTAATAAATATGTTTAATTTTAAATGTTTTAATGTGAAAATATATAGAATTTATACACAAAAAATATATGAAAAATTTTTACTCTCAAAATAAATTTTTAGTTGACATAGACATTATTTTGAGTTATTATATTTGGGCAACCTCGGAGAGGAAGCAAAATTGTACGTTTACAACTGAATGGAAAAGGTAGAAAAAGTGTATACAAATTAAACAAGTTAATTCTTTTAGTTAATACAAAACTTTATACTAAGTACTAACAGACACGATTTACGTTAAAAGTAAAACGGAGAAAAATTTAGTCAGTGAA
>JAIKVY010000154.1 GCA_024685275.1 Clostridia bacterium | reverse complement strand
TGACAGAATTAAAAGATTATCAAATTGCTACTTGTGAACCAGTTATTCAATCACGTAGACCAAATAATCGAATAGATAAAGTACGCCATATGTTTAATAAAAAAGAAAATTAAGTTACTATTCGCTAAATTACAATTTATAGATTAGTTCGGAATATTAAGATATTAGGAGAATGTAAAAATCCACTTTTGTTGTGTTATAATATAATTATCGGAGGACTTATGAAAAATAAAAAAATAATAATTATTGTTACAGTTATAGTTTTCATTTTAATGTTAATACCAATACCTACTAGATGGAAAAATGGAGTTACAGAATATAAAGCTATATTATATAAATATACTAAAGTTCATATACCAAGTGAAATATCATTCACTGGTTATGAAGATGGATGGGAACTAAAGATTTTAGGAATTCGAGTTGGTGGAAATATAAAAGCTGATGAGATACTAAAACCTACTGGAAATTCAGAACAAAAAAATGTTGGTAGTGTTTTACTAGAAGTAAAAGAAGACACAAGAACATCTAAAGGTGCAACATTCATTATAAAAAATACTACAGATGAAGAATATGCTTATGGACCAACATATACTATTGAAAAGTTTGAAAATCAAACATGGAAGGAAATTGATACATTGACAGGAGAACCATTAACATGGAATTCGATAGTTTATTCCTTAAAAGCAAATGAAGAGAAAGAGTTTATTATTGATTGGTCTTTAGGATATGGAGAATTAAAAAGCGGAACATATAGATTAGTTAAAAGTGACTTAAGAAAGGCAAATAGTCCAGAATCAAGAGCTTATAGTATTTATGCAGAATTTGATATAAAGTAATGCTCGGAATATTAAGATATTGCGTTTTAAATAGCAGATAAAAAATCTGCTATTTTTGTGCTATAATAATTATAAGAGGGTGAGAGTATGAACATAGAAAAGTTAAAAGATAAACTGGCTAAAAATAATAAAGTTATGTTTAAATTATATAGCTTAGAATATGTAATTGAATTAGTAGATAATAATTATGTTCAAATTTATTCTCCTACTTACTCAAACGATATTAGAAAATATAATAATATTAATGAACTTTTAAATAACTTTAGAGTATATAATGAAACAATGTTAGAATCAGAAAATAGAATAGTTGTATATGATTAAACTAGAAGAAAGGAATTGAATGCTTATGGGTTTATTTGATGATTTATTTGGAAATGATAAAAAGAAAAGTCAACAAGCTTTTGGATTGTTTTCTTTTATGAATGAACAACAAGATGAAAATAATAGTGAATATACTAATGAAGAATTAGATGCATATGGATTAGAAGATTGGCAAAAGGAAGAAGTAAAAAAAGGAAATTATGATCCATGGAATTTTGAAGAAGAAGATCTTGAAGAAGATGACTATTATAATGAAGATGATTAATAGAATATAAAAAAAGAAAAAGGAAAAAATTTTTTCTTTTTTTATCCAAAAGTGCGGATTTTTTAAATATTTTATGTTAGAATATATATTAGTGAAAATGATAGTTTCATTTGGAAAGGAGTATACTATGAAGAACAAAATTAGAGTGGCATCATTATTTTCTGGGATTGGTGGTTTTGAATTAGGATTTAAAAAATCAAAAATGTCTTATGATTTAGTGTTTGCTTCTGAAATAGATAAATATGCAACAATGACTTTTAGTTATAACTTTCCTACAAAAAACATGAGAGGCGATATTACTAAAATAGATGCAAAAGATATTCCTGATCATGATTTACTTTGCGGTGGATTTCCTTGCCAATCATTTTCAGTTGCAGGAAAACAAAAGGGATTTGCCGATGAAACAAGAGGAACTTTATTTTTTGATGTAATACGAATTGTTAAGGAAAAGAAGCCAAAATTCTTATTTTTAGAAAATGTAAAAAATTTAATTAGTCACGATAATTCTGAAACAATAAAAACAATTTTGAAGCATATTTCAAATTGTGGATATACATTTGATATTACAATAATAAATTCAAATGAAGCTGGTGTTCCACAAAGTAGAGAGAGAACATATATAGTCGGCATTTTAGACTATAAAAAAGAAAAATTTGAGGACGATAAAAGAAGTCCTAAAATAACCACTATAAAAAAATGGGCTAATAAAGAAAAATTAAATACAATGAACTTTTTTAATAAAATAAATATGAAAAAAAAGAAATATTATATTAAAGACATTCTAGAAAATGAAGTTGATAAAAAATATTATTTAACATCTTCAAAAGTGAAAAAATATATAAATGAAATTGACAAAGAAAAAATGATAAGAAAATGTGAAGACAAGATAATTAAAGAATTTACTCTTCCTAGAGAAGTACATAATGATTTAGATAGGCAAAGAAGAGTTTACTCTATTTATGGTATTTCTCCAACATTGTTAGCTAGATCAGATAGTCCAAAAATTATTTTCTCAAAAGATGAAGATTTTTATATTAGAAAACTAACTCCACTTGAAACACTACGTATTCAAGGTTTTGATGAAGAATTTACTAACAATGTCCAAAAAAATGGCATGAGTGACACACAATTATATAAACAATCAGGTAATGCAGTAAGTCCACCAGTAATTACCGAAATAATAAATAATTTAATGGAGTTTGTAAATGAGTAAGAAAATTAAATTTATTGATTTATTTTGTGGACTAGGTGGATTTAGGATTGCTTTGGAAAAACAAAACTGTAAATGTGTGTTTAGTTCAGATATTGATGAAGCAGTTTCCAAAGTGTATGAAAATAATTTTGGTGATTATCCGAGTGGCGATATTACTAAAATAGATGCAAAAGATATCCCAGAATTTGATATATTATGTGGTGGATTTCCTTGCCAATCATTTTCAATTGCAGGAAAGCGATTAGGGTTTGAAGATACTAGAGGAACAATGTTTTTTGAAGTTGCCAGGATTTTGAGAGAAAAAAAACCTAAAGCATTTATTTTAGAAAATGTAAAAGGATTAACAAATCATGATAAAGGAAAAACATTAAATACTATTCTTGATATATTAAATGAACTTGGTTATGATTTTGTTTACAAGGTTCTTAATTCAAGTGATTTTGGTATTCCTCAGAGTAGGGAAAGATGGTATTGTGTTGGAGTAAGAAAAGATTTAAAAATTAATCTTAACGAAAATGATATTTTCCCACCAGAGCAAATGTTATTATATTCATATGATGATATAATTGATGATAAGAAAAAATATGATTCCTATAAAATAAGTGATATATGTAAAAAAAATATACAAACATATATTGATAAGGTTAAAGATAGAAAATCAAAATATACCTTAGCATATGAAATTAGACCTTCAAGGTGTCAGTTTAGAGCTAATGGTATTTCACCTTGTTTAACTGCCAAAATGGGAACAGGTGGAAATAATGTTCCCGTTGTTGTGGAACTAAATAGAAAACTGACAGAGAGAGAATGTTTAAAACTTATGGGATACCCAGATACTTACAAAATTGGAACTGGTGCACAGGCATATAAGCAAATAGGAAACAGCGTGATTGTTCCAATTTTAGAATATATTTCTAAGCAATTGGTAGAATTATTAAAAAAAGGAGAAGCTATTCAATAGTTTCTCCTTTTGGTTTTAATACAATTGTGAATATTCCATTACTTCTACCAGAACCAGTAGTAACATTAAATGGTATATAGTTTAATTTGTTAATTTTTCCACCTTTGTAAAAATAACTTGCTGAATATGGTTCTTCATATATATGATATCCATTAAAAACAATTTCTTTAATTTCTTTGCTTTCATTAATTCTTTCTGCTATTTTTTTATTGGAAAATTCTTTAAGTTCTTTGTATATTCTCATTTCTTCAATAATATCAATATTGTTATTTAATTTGATCAAATCGGGTAATTCAGATTTATATTTATTAATTACATTTTCTTTACTTGTCTTCCATCCTGCAAATACGGATTCATTTTTTATTATTTCTTCTTCTCTCAAGCAATAAATACTAGCTCCAGCTCCTAATTCATATTCACCAAATAAAGTATTAAAACTTTCCGGAGTTAATTTTAATATTTGAAATTTACTTGAATCAGACATTTTAACAGAAACGCCACTATAGTCAATAAATGAATAGTCAATATCGCTTTCTGAAAGAATATCTTCATCTAAGTAGTAATCATTTCCAATTATTAAATCTTTTATAAGTGCATCTTTAGAATCGATTAAGTAACTATCGGCTCTTGTCATTACTGTTTGATTTGATAATTTTGAATGTTGTTTTGTTGTAACTCGAACCATATAAGTATTATCTATTTCTTTAATATCCAAATCTTTAATATAGAAATCAAAATCAGAGTCTGTTTTATTTGAATTAAATCTTTTAACAAATTCAATTTCCGCTAAATCACCAGAATGTGTCCCTCTATTCATTGCTATCACGTTCCATTTCTATATTTTTAAGATCCACTTCAAGAGAACCCCATTTAACTTGCATAGTATTTCTTCTATCCTCAGTTTTAGGATTATAGTTAAGACATCTATTCCATATTTGATAACTTAATGGTCCAAAGTGAATTGAGTTGTTACTGAAAGAATGATTAGAAATATAATTAATAATTTCTTCACGAGTTGCCCATATTCCTTCTTCAACTTTTCCATAATATATAACATCAACGAGTTCATTTGAATCTTCAACACCCTTAAATAATATTCTATTAACTAGAGCTTTTAAGATATCTGGTTTATTTAACGAATCATTAATTAAATTTATTTCATTTTCATGTTCCTTTTTATAATCAGCACTTGATACTCTAATTTTTCCGGTTCCATCGGTTGTTCCATCTGCCCAATGGTATTTTAATAGTTCAATTTTTATATTAAGTGGAATATTTAATGATGTTAAAAAGTTCATAAATAAATCAACATCTTCTTGATGAACAGAGTTTCCACTTCCTTTTTTAACACTTACATATTTTTTAGTATTATTTATTTCAATTATTAAATCTGGTTTTTGACCCTTTTTCCCGGATATAGCTGATATTATAGAATTATCATCTATATCTGGAAAAAGAAATTTAATAAATTTTTTTAAATTTGTGTTTAGTTCAGTTATTTTTTTATTATTCAATGCATCTATTATATTTGTTTCATTTTGAAATCCAGATGAATTGTTTCCCATTTTTATCACTTCCTTGTCAAAAATATTATATCATAATTTGGCTTAATTTCGACGAATTTTTGGATTGAAGCTGATATTATGTTATAATTTAATAGTAGGAGTTGATATAATAATGAGAGTAATTACATTAAAACAACCTTGGGCTTCTCTTGTTGCAGAGGGTTTGAAAGAATATGAATTTAGAAACATGAAATATTCCTATCGTGGCAAAATATTAATTCATGCTGGAAAGGGAGTTGATAAAGAAGCAATGGAAAGGGTAAAAAAATTAAATTTAAATTATCCTAAATCGCAAATTGTAGCAGAAGTAGAAATAGTAGATTGTATTAAAATAGATAAAGAGTTTAATAAATTTATTAATGATTTAAAATCGCCTGTTTATGGTTCAAAGAATAGAACAGGGTATGCATGGAAGTTAGCTAATGTTAAGAAAATTAATGATAACACGATAATTAGTGGAAAACAGGGAATATGGTATATAAATGAAAAAGACTAATTTATGGCAATTAGTCTTTTATTATTTCGTATATTGATAGTTTGTGGTTATAACAAATAGTGTATAATGCAAGTGAGGTTACTAGAAATTTACCAGACTCATATCCACTATAAGTAGGCTGAGTAATCATACATTCATCAGCAATTTGTTGTTGAGTTAAACCAAGTTTGTTTCTAATTCTCTTTAGATTAGAGCCAACTTGTTTTTTATTAAGTTTGTTTATTTCTATGTAATTGTCATTTTTTCTTCTTAATCCCATTACATAGTCTATGGAATATTTATATAGATTAGAGAACTTTATCATTTTAGGTAGTGGCATTGGATCTTGATTTGTTTCCCAACCAGTAACAGTTTTTCTTGATACCCCAAAAACAAATCCAAGTTCTTCTTGAGTCATCTCTAATTCTTCTCTACAATATTTTAAATTGTTATTTAGCATTTATCTCACCCATATTAATTTTCCCATTAAATATTAGAATATTAATAAATTGCTGGGTCATTTTATAAAAGTATGATATAATTAGAAAGACAGGTGATACTATTGAAAAATAAAAAAAGAAAAGAAGATTTAAAACAATTAGCACTTAAAAAAATGGATAATGGTGGAAGAATATATCAATTAATAAATAGTAACAAATTAGATAAAATAATAGATTTAATAACAGATGAGAAAACTCCTGCTATTAAAACTACTTTAGTAGAAAAAGGTTACTTAACTGCAAATGAGCAGTTTATAGATATGTTGAGTAACTTTTTATATTATTTTGATATGAATTTTCCATCTGTAGGTCATAAAGATTTAATGATTCAATTTATTCTTGAATCTCAAGTTCCTGAATTTCTTCTATGTAAGAAGTACTGGGGAGATAATAACAATATACCATATTTTACAAAAGAGATGGATAAAGCAATAGTTAATAATTTTTATAATAATGTTATATTTACTGA
>JAIKVY010000152.1 GCA_024685275.1 Clostridia bacterium | reverse complement strand
ATTGTTAATGCTAAATTGAATATGTAGTTTTTCGCCAAGTTGAAAATGTAGTTTTTTTCATCTAATTGTTTTGTTAGATTTTACTGAATTTATTTTCAGTGAAAAATTTTTCAGTAAAATAACTTGTTGTTTATGTGCATATTTTAGGGAATACATTTTCCGGGAATACGTATTCTATATTTTTATTTTTAGTTCGTGTATACAAAAAAGGCTGTTAAAATGTTCTTAGTTTTTTAACAGTCCTCTTTTAAAATAATTATTTATAACAATTTAATAACCTATTTGATAATAATACAAATCCCATTAATGTATATAGTAGTTGATGAAACAGAATTGCCTGGGAAATCATCTGCGCAGTTATCTGCATAGTAAATAAGAGTATCTCTTATTGTTTTTGAATAAGATGTAAGAGTTCCTTGTGTATTCCAATCATCATGATTACCAGTATAATGTAAATATCCACCATAAATGGCAATAGAATCATCAAATTTTAACGTTATACTGTCACAATCATTTAAACGACCAAGTTCAATTTTACCTTTATATCCTGCGTAACCTAATAGCGCTATATTATCATTATATATTACTTCGATACCCAGAGCTGAAAATCTTATATAATCTTTATAAGATGTTTCAGCATACAAACTACAACAAAAATCTCTTTCTATAATTTCTAGATACTTTTTATCTGATGAAAGATTATTACTTACTTTTATACATATGTTTGTAATCGTTATTGTAACATTTTTATTTCCCGCAAAATCATTGCCACCATTTTCTGCCATAAAATAACACTCTGTACTATTTACCTTCAAATTTGAACAAGAATAAACACCACTTTCATTTACATCACCTTTGGTCCCTCTATAAAGCATTACACCGCCATTTAATATTTCAACAGATGAGTTTTTAAGTGCTATTTGTGAAACATCATTAAATCTTTGACCACCTGTCTGTCCATTGTAATATGCGCATCCATAAATATATTCACAATTATTGTAAGATACATTTATACCATATACATCAAATTTTATTCTTCCTTGATTTGTACTTTCTGTATAAATATTAGAATAAAAGGATGTTTTAACAATTTGAGCATAAGATGATATTTCTTTAGTTGGCGTTCCAACTTTCACGCAAATCCCATTGACTGCAATTTTAATATTTTCATTCCCAGCAAAATCATCACAAGGATTCTTATGTAAATATGATAACTCATTTGAATCATGAGTATATATGGAATCCCATGCTGCAGAACCTGATTCGTTTGAATCTCCTTGTGTACCTTGCCATGAAATTAATCCACCAAATAATGCTGTTGTATTTTCAAGTAATAATGATATTCTATCAACATCATTAAATCTACTTCCATTAAGATTGCCTTCATAGTAAGCATTACCATATATATATTCTGCTCCATTATATATTACCGGAATTCCTGTAACGTTAAATGTTGCTTTTCCTTGTAGTGTTGATTCTGTTTTGATAAACGCTGAAAAAGAATAATCTTTCATTTCATTTGCTAAATTTAATATTTTTTCCCAATGTGAATATAAGGTTATATCATTTTCCAATAACCAAGGTCCATTAATAGGATACCCTTCTTTATCTGTTATTTGTTCACCAGCTTGGTTATAATACCCTAAGAATTCATAATACTTATTTGAATAAACAGGCAATCTAGTATCTGAAGTATTAGTTATAGTAACAGGATTTGTTTTGTAACTTGGTGAAAATTTTATGACTTCATTACAATTATCACATATTTCTTTACATGCTAATGTAATCTTAACTTCTTTTATTATCCATTTAGGATATAGATTTATGTTCCCTGTTGTATTTGTCCTGTCAGTAATTTTCCTTATCTCTTTTTTGTATTCCGCATCTTCATACCAACCTAAAAACTTATATCCTGTTTTTTCAGGGTTCTTAAGATAAAAATAACTTTCAACTGTATATTTTGTTGGATTTCCACCATTATATACACCAGAGTCGATATTATAATTAATATTATATTCACATAATTCAAATTTAGGATATAACTTTATATCTCCCGTTGTATTTGTCCTATCAGTAATTTTCTTTATCTCTTTTTTGTATTCCGCATCTTCAAACCAACCTAAAAACTTATATCCTGTTTTTGGGGGATTCTTAAAAGTAAAGTCACTTTCAATTGTATACTTTTTTGGATTTCCACCATTACTTGCACCAGAATAATTAATATTATATTCACACAATTCATATTTGGGATATAGATTTATATCTCCCGTTGCATTTGTTCTATCTGAAATATTATTTATCCTGTTTTCATATCCTATATCTTCAAACCAGCCTAAGAATGTATAACCTGTTCTTTCGGGATTATTAAG
>JAIKVY010000144.1 GCA_024685275.1 Clostridia bacterium | reverse complement strand
ACAAGAAGTTAAGTTAGAGGATTTTAAAAATTTTGAAGAGCTAAAAAATCATCTTTCTGTATTAGTAATAAAATTAGTGCCAGTATATGATTTGTGTGAGTATAACATAAAATATAACCTTGATAATGGAATAAAAAATGAAAATCCCAAAAAATATACGGTCGAAGACAGTATTGTACTAAAGGCTGCTCAAAGAACAGGTTATAATTTTTTAGGTTGGTATGAAGATTCGGAATATAAAACAAAAATAGATACAATTTCTAGTAGAACCGGGGATATAAATATATATCCTAAATTTGAAGTATGTGAATATACCATTAATTATAATATTGATGAAAAATATGTATCGTTCCCCATTTGGGTTACTGTACTTTGGTCATATTTATCATACTCCCCGTATGTGCTCTCCCCAGTGAGCTTGCCCCAAATTTTATATTGATCATTATCTTTGTAAAATTGATATCCACCATTTAAAACAAATTTTAATTCAACCTCTGATTTATATTCAAATTTTTGATTAGTGTATTCTTTAAATCCAGATTCTCTTTCTTTCACAAATAATGTCCCAGATAGTGTTCCAGATTCAGTAGTGTAGTTAATATTTAATTTATATTTACCAATTTGGAAAACTGGATATAATATAACATCGTTATTTGCTTCATCCCAAGGCTTTTTTAGCATAACTTTTATTGAATCATTTTCTGAGTCATTTTTGTTCTCTGTTATTATTGAACTTTCATCAATTTTAATGATATTTTTTGTCCAGCCAACAAATTCATAACCATATTTTTTTGCTATATATAACTCTTTCTTATCATCATCAAACTCTATTGAATCAGACTCATTATTACTAACTACGAGAGATTTTCCATTGTATAACTTAATATCTTCATTTTCTTTAGGGTTTACTGTAAATTCATTTTTCGAAGAACCCTTTATTACATAATTTGATAAATCATAGTGGAATTCATATTGTAAAGGTTTCCATATTGCATATAATTTAATCGCTGTTGAATTTGTATTATTCGTCCATATTTCTGAACCATTCCATGTATCTGAATTAAATGGTTCTTTTGTATACTTATCCTTCAAATCACCATTTTGATTGGTAATAATTAATTGATCATTATTAGTAAGACTCCAACCGATAAATTCATATCCTCGTCTTTCTATTGAACATGGTATCCTTGTTTGCGTTATTTTTTTATCATATTCAACATTTATATCAGCTAAATTTCCAATACCTTTATTCTTCTCATATGTAATTGTATAAACTTGTGCTTGCCAATATGCTGCTAAGGTAATTGTATCATTCCCTTTATTTTTCCATATGCATTCACCATTTGCATTAATCACTGGTTCTTCATTAATATTATCCGCAGCACCATAAATTTTCTCTATTCCAGTTTGAGTATCATATAATCCCATAAATTTATACCCTAGTTTTTGTGGAATATCAATTGATACCTTTCTTCCTAAAGAAGCAGATGTTGTTAACGTTTCACCATTAACGACATATTCAATTGTATTTTTACCTACAAATACTTCTGGCTTAACATAGTATATCCCTGCGACCACTGCTGCAGCAAGTATAAGAACACCTATAATTGTAAGTATTGCAATTATTTTATTCTTTCTCTTTCGTGCTCCTTCTTCGGATTTTTTATATTTATTTTTTTCTTCATTTTTTTTATCTCTTATTTCTTTTTGTGTTTCTTTTTTGGTTTCCTTTATATGATTTCTATCGTATAAATCCTTATATCTTCGTGTGTATACAGCATATTCATTCATATCCTCGGCTTTCTATGGAACAGGGTATCCTTGTTTGCGTTATTTTTTTATCATATTCAACATTTATATCAGCTAAATGTCCAATACCTTTATTCTTCTCATATGTAATTGTATAAACTTGTGCTTGCCAATATGCTGCTAAAGTAATTGTATCGTTCCCTTTATTTTTCCATATGCATTCACCATTTGCATTAATCACTGGTTCTTCATTAATATTATCCGCAGCACCATAAATTTTCTCTATTCCAGTTTGAGTATCA
>JAIKVY010000085.1 GCA_024685275.1 Clostridia bacterium | reverse complement strand
GATATGTATTCCTAAATATCCAACTGGACCAGTTAATAAGATATTATTAACTTCACTAGATTTGCCTTTTAAGAATGATTCTAATGTGTTCTTCTTTAACACTTCATCTATTTTCGAGTAATCATAATCTGATACTTCTTTATCAACAAATGTGTTTGCTGTATCATCTGCACCACAGAATTTAGCGAGTGCTCTAGGTGTTGGATTTGAAAATACATCTGAATAGGTAAGAGTATATCCTTTCTTTCCACCTTCAACTGTAACTCTGATAGCTGAAAGGGAAGTACCACCAATATCAAAGAAACTATCAGTTGCACCAACTTTATCTAGACCAAGTATTGATTGGAAGATCTCGCAGAACATTTTTTCAAGTTCATTTTTAGCTTCTTCTTTACCACCGACTTGGAATAATTCTGGTTCAGGAAGATTTTTAATATCAATCTTGCCATTTGGTGTTAATGGCATCTTATCAAGTTGTAAATAAGCTGTTGGAACCATATATTTTGTTAAAGTTTTGCTTAATTCACCTCTTAATTCTTCCATAGAAATTTTTCTATCTGCTGTATAATAAGCAGTTAAATGTTCCATGCCTCTAATTACATTTATCTTAATTAAAGATGATTTGATTCCTGGAACTTTGCTTAAAACAGATTCAATTTCACCTAATTCAATACGTAAACCACGTAGTTTAATTTGATGATCCAATCTTCCTAAGATAATGACATCACCATCGTTTGTCCACTTAGCATAATCACCAGATTTATATACACGTATACCTTTGTATTCAATAAATCTTTCTTTATTTTGTTTTTCAAGGTTGTTGTAGCCTCTAGCAACACCGCGACCACCAATATATAACTCACCGACAATTCCAACAGGTAATTCATTACCATCTGAATCTACTACAAATTCAGTTACGTTATATATAGGTTTTCCAACCGTTATGATATCAGAATTGGTTAATTCTTTCATATTTGATGAAACGGTAATTTCTGTTGGGCCATATGTGTTAAATATTCTAGCTTTTGTTAAAGTCTGTAATTGGCGAAGTAATTCAATAGGATATTTTTCTCCACCAGAGATGACTAATTTACATTTTGATATAGCCTCTGCAAAACTTGGTAATTCTAAGTATTGTTTTAATCTAGATGGAGTTGCATTAAATGCATCTGCATTGGTCTTTTTAAATAATTCAGCAAGTTTTGAAGGTTCATTTGTTTCAGCCTCGTTTGCGAAAACTAATGTGTTTCCTACAGCTAAAGTTGATCCAATTTCCTTAACTGACATATCAAAAGAAATAGTTGTTACACTTAATAAAGTGTGGGCATATTCTTTATATGCTCGTATCAAAATGTTAGCAGGAGCATCTGAGTTAAAATTTGCAGCTCCCTCGTGTCTGAGCATAACGCCTTTTGGTCTGCCAGTTGAACCTGATGTATAAATTAAATAGCATAAATCATCTGGAGAAATATCAAGATTTGGATTTTCTTCATTAGTGTTAGTTAATAACATTTCTACATCTAAAGCATTTGGATATAACGATAACTTATCTTTAGTTGTAATAATGTATGGAGCAGCAGAGTCGTCAATTATTAAATCGATACGTTCTTTTGGATATACTGGATCGCAAGGAATATATGCACATCCTGCTTTCATAATACCGAACATAGATAAAATAACATGTGAGGTTCTTGGTAAAAGTAGAACAATTTTGCTTTGTTTCTTTACACCTAAAGCAAGCAATACATGAGCAATTCTATTTGCTTTAGCATTAAATTCTTTGTATGTTAATGTCTCATTTGTTGCAATGAGAGCAATCTTGTCAGGAACTAATTTTGCTTGTTCTTCTAATCCTTCATGATATAACTTTGTTGTTGTTTCACCTTTGCCAACGTTACGTATTTTAGCAAGAACAGCTTCTCTTTCATCATTGAGTAAATCAATCTTTAATATTGATTTATCAGCAGATGTTGATAACTTATCAGCAACGATTTCCAAAGATTTTGCAAATTCAGTAATATATTCTTTGCTATATAATGAATCGTTATAATAAACAACAATACACTCTTTATTATCTTTATATTCAATATGAATAGATAACTTAAATTTAATATCATTTCTTTCTAAGCTTGTGATTGAATTGCAATGAGGGATATTTAACTTATCTAATACACCGATTTGATATTCATATACAATTTCAGGAGCGAATCCAAAATCAGAAGCAATTTTAGCAAAAGGATATTCTTCATGATTAATAGTATCGTTAAGTAAAGCAGAACATTCTTTAATAAAGTCGAGAGTTGTTTTATCCTTTATTTCAATTCCGAGTGGAAGGGTATTAACAAACATGCCGACAGTATTAGATAATTGAACATTACTTCTACCACTAGAAATTGTTGAAATATATACATGCTTATCATTTATATATCTGCAGATTGTATAGAAGGTTGAAGCAAGCATTAAAGCAGCTGGAGTTACTTTTGTATCTTTACAGAAGTTAGAAATCTTTTCAAAGTTAATTGGAATAGCAACAGTTGCTTGTTTTCCTTCATATTCTTTTCCTTTTAGATCTTCAGGGATTGAACTAGCATGTTCAAAATCAGCAAACATCTTTTTAAAGTATTCTTGGTTACCGATATAACTTTGAGTTGCTTCTTTATCTGCTTGATTCTTAGCATAGTTAAAGTAAGGTAAAACTTCTTTTTCAATCTCGTTATTAGATAATAAGTTTTCTAAATCTTTAAAGAAGATTGATGTAGAAGTTCCATCAAATACAAGATGGTGGAAATCAGTATATAAATAATATGATGATTCTGTTTCTACAATTGAAATCTTACATAATGGGCCAGTTCCGATATTAAATGGTAAAACAAACTCATTAGTAAATTTATCAATATCTTTATCTTTAACTGTTGTTTTTTCAATCTTTATTGGTTCAGCATTAGTTAATTGAACAATTTTTTCACCTTTTTGCTCAAAATGAACATTTAACTCTGGATGTGTTTCAATAATCTTATATAAAGATTGTTCTAATAGAGAAACATCTAGAGCTTTGTCAAATTTGAACATTGCTGGAATATGATATGAAAGATTTTCTGGATTCTTTAATGATTCAAAATACACACCAGTTTGAGCATATGTTAAAACTGCTTCATTTAACTTTTCAAATTTTGCAACTTGTTCAGTAGCTTGTTCTCTATTTTTTGGATTTAGTAAATATTCCAAAATTATATTTTCTATACCAATAATAGAAGAACCATCAAGTAAGTTCTTAGATTCTATTGTAATGTTGAAAACTTTATATATTTCCATTGAAAGTTTGATACTTAATATTGATGTTAATCCTAATTCAATCAATGGAGCAGAAACACTAAATTCTTTAACACCAAGTACTTTTTCAACAATATCATGTAACTTTTGCTCAATGAGATTTAAACTTCTATTAGCGTCATCAGCAGTTGTGGCTGGTTTATATTCTGGAACAGGTAAAGCACGCTTATTAACTTTTTGATTCTGGTTAAGAGGTATTTTATCTATTTGCATAATAACAGCAGGAGCCATATATGGTGGTTTTTGTTGTTTAATAAATGCACTTAATGCATTTGTATCTATTTGTTTATCAGAAACAACGTATGCAGCGATAAACTTTCCACCGCTAGGGTGATCAAAAGCTGCTACTGTTGCATCTTTAATATCAGCAAATTGTCTAATAACTTCTTCAACTTCACTAAGTTCAATTCTAAATCCACGAATTTTTACTTGACCATCGCGTCTTCCTATAAATTCAATGTTCTTATCTTCTTTATATCTAACAACATCACCAGATTTATATAACTTAGCGTATTCATCTTTTTCAAATGGATTTTCAATAAATACTTCAGCTGTTTTTTCTGGTCTATTTAAATAACCACAACTAACTTGTCTGCCTGCAATCCATAATTCACCTTCTGCATATATTGGAACACGTTTATTATCGAGTGAAACAATGTATCCATGTAAATTATCAAGCATTTTACCTAAAGGAATATTGTTTTCCTTTTTGGTAACTTCATATATTGTAGAGTAGATTGTACATTCAGTTGGACCATATGCATTAAATACTTTGTATGGTTTATTAAATTCAGTAGAAATTAATTTTTCCCCACCGAGAGAAAGTTGTTTTAATGTTTTGTTATCAACATCAAGAGCAAATTGTCTTCCTACTTGTGTTGTCATGAAGATGTTAGTAACATTATTTTTCTCTAAGTATTCATTTAATGCTAAGAAGTCTAATCTAATTTCTTCTGGAATAATGACACAAGCTGCACCTATTGTAATAGGAGTATACATATCCATCATATTAGCATCAAAGCCATAACTAGCATATGCTCCAACACTGTCAGTTGAATCTAGGTTATAGAACTTATGATACCAATTGATAAAGCAAACTAAATTCTTATTAGCTAATCTAACACCCTTAGGAACACCAGTTGAACCAGAGGTATATAATAAAACCATAATGTTTTCTATACTTGGTAAAGGGAATTTATCTTTTTCTTTAGGTAAATTATTAGGTTCAGAAATAATGTATTTATCAAGACCTTCTTTGTTTACAATATCTTTTAATTCTTCTGTTGTAATTAAGAGTTTAGAATCGGCATCTTGTACCATAAATTCAAGTCTTTCTTGTGGATAGGTCGAATCTAGTGGTTGATATGTACAACCAGTTTTTTGAACAGCTAGAGACGCAATAATCATCCATTCGCCTCTAGGAATTAATATTGAAACAACATCTCCAACACCTAATCCTTTATTCTTAATTATTGTTGCAAGTCTATCAGTATAATTATCAACTTCTTTGTATGTATATGCCTTATCTTTAAATATAATGCACTTATTATCTGGATATTTGCTTGCTGCAGTTTTAAACAATGAAACAATAGTTTGGGTATCATCATATGCAGTTGCGGGAGCATTAATTGAATTAATAAATGTAATTTGCTTTTCATTTAATAACTCAACATCTTTAACATATTCTTCATTCAAGAAGCCTTTCAATATGTTTGCATATGTTTCCATCATTTCAGAAATGTAGAAGTCAGAGTATTGATTTGACATATATTCAACATGTAAAACATGCTTATCTTGGTTAGCAAATAATTGGAAGTTAATAGCACTTCCAGTTGCGTTATCTTCAAGTGGAACTCTAATATATTCTTCGCCGCATATTTTTCCAAGAGTTAAATAATTTCCTTGATAAGCAAATAACACATCACTTGTTAATCCTGTTAATTTTGATACTTCTGCAAAAGAATAAATATCATTATTCATGCAATTAAGAACTTGATCTTTTAATTCTTGTAAGTAATCAACTAGTTTTGTATCTTTATCCCAATGGCAATAAACGGGGAGTGTTTTAACCATCATATCAATAGTTCTTGCTGTCTTAACATTTTGTCTTCCGTTATATATAGTTGCAAATAATGCTTCTCTTGAGTTTTTGTAAGTTCCAAGCAATTTACCAAAAGCAGCTATTGCAAAGACGTTAGCTGTAATTCCAATACGTTTACAATAGTTATCAACGTATTCATATGGAAGATCAATATCTAAATCTTTAGAGCCAAATGTAACATTTGTTTCATAATTAGAAATTGTTGGTTTGCTTTCAATATCAAGAGAGCCAAAAGTAGATTCATAGAATTGTTTTGCTTCTTTATATAAATCTCCATTTCTATTCTTTTCTTCATCAAGTGAGACAGCAAAAGCATCATATGTTTCTTCTTCAATTGGATTGCCTAAATAAGCGTTATCAAGGTCAGCCATAAAGATACGCATACTTGTTCCATCGTATATAATATGGTGGAAATCAAAGAAGAAGTATAAATTCTTTTCTGTTCTATATATTCCGATTCTAAAGAGTGGGCCGTTATGTAAATCAAAAGGCTTAATCAAAGTCTTTTTAACGGTTTCAAATTCAGCTTCTGTTAGGTTAATAATTTCTTGAACATATGGATCATGATTTCTAATCATGCAAGGAGTTTGGTTTTCATCTTCTTTAATGATACATTTTACAAGAGGATGAGCTTCAATTACTTTTTCGACAGCTTTTGCTAATTTCTTTTCATCCAGTTTGCTATTTAATTTAAACAATACAGGATTGTTATATTTAGCTTCTATTCCTTTAAGCATACATTCAGTATATATACCTAATTGGGTTTGAGATAAAGGAGCTTTTTCTAATGATTTTGTATCAATTTTTTCTTCAACTTTTAATACTTTTGCTATGTTTTGTGGAGTACGCTCTTTATATATAATCTTGCTTGATAAATCTAAATCAGCACATTTTTGTTGAAGAGCCATAACCTTAATACTATCACCACCAAGTAAGAAAAAGTCATCGGTTATTCCAGCTTTTTCTAATCCAAAAATAGCAGCGAAAGCATTACATAATTGTTCTTCAATCTTATTTGTAGGAGCGACATATGTTGTTACTAAGTTTGAAGATGTTGGAGCAGCTAAAATTTTTCTATTAACTTTACCATTTGGAAGAAGTGAAAATTCTTTTACTTTTACAAAGTGTAAAGGAACCATATATGGAGGTAACTTTTTAGCAACAATTTCTCTTAATGAATCACCATCTACATCACCTTTATAGAAAGCAACAATATATTGGTTACCATTATCGCCATCAAAACCTTTAACAATTGCATTTTGAACGCCATCAAGTTTCTTAATTACATTTTCAACTTCACCTGGTTCAACTCTTTGACCATTAATTTTAATCATCCAGTCTTTTCTATTAACATATACCAAGTTGCCATCTGGAAGTTGTCTCATAAGGTCATTCGTGTGTAAATATCCACCTCTATATAGTTGTTTTGTTTTTTCTTCATCTTTAAAATACCCAGGAGTAAACACATCTTTAAGACATAATTCACCAACTTCACCAACTTTAACTTCTTTTCCATTATCATCAAATAATTTCCATTCACATTCTGGAATTCCGACAGGGGTTGTTTCATATGGATGTTTAACTACAAAAGTTAGAGCAGTTCCAAATGTTTCTGTCATACCATAACAGTTAAATAATTTGTATCCATCTTTACTTGATAATCCTGAAACTTTTTCACTACCAGTAAATACTACTTTTAATGATTTAGATTTATTTGTAAAGTTAGCTAGAACTGATGGACTCAAAAAGATAAAAGTTAATTTATATTTTTCAACATAATCAGCAATCTTTTTTACATCTTTTCTAGTTTCATCATCTAAAAAGTGTACTTGTCCGCCATCTTTTAAAACCTTGTAGTTTGCCATGGCGGCAATAAAGTAGAGTGGAGAAGTTGCTCCCCAATGATCTTCATGAGTATATTTAATTGCAACTTTTTTAGAGTGTTTAGCATCAGCACTTGCAAAGGTGTGAATAATTCCTTTTGGAGTTCCTGTTGAACCAGATGTGTAAATAAGAATGCAATAATCATTCATATCTGGATCTTTAAAATCAGTTGAAGCTTTACTTTTCTTTATTATTTCCAATTCATGTTCGTCTATAATGAAAGGAGCTTCGCAGTGATTACAAATATATTCAACTCTATCTGGAGGAAAACTAGGGCCCATTGGTACTGCAACACAATCAGATAACCAAAGACCTATTTCAATAGCTAAATATTCAAAACATGAAGGAAGCATAATTGGAATAAAAGATTGTGGTTTTATTTTTTTCTCTTTTAAATAACCAACAACTTTACAGGTTAAATCATATAATTCTTTGTAAGTTGTTTGTCTTTTACCACCTTCATCAACAATAGCAACATATTTGCTGTTTGTTTTAAAGCTTTCCATTAATGGTTGTAAATACGTGTTTTTCATTCTAATTTTCTCACTTTTATAATTCAATTATTGTATGGTTTAATTCAATTACCCTGTTATATTTAATATTCTTTGCTATTTTATTTAGCACAACTATAGAATCAAATCTGTTTTCTTCTTCAACGTTATTTCCATCAAGAGTAGGATTGTTAGCAATTCCATTATCTCTTAAAGAAATTGTAACCGTTTTTCCAGAAGAATAAACTAAAACATCAAATGCTATGTTTTTTCTTTTCTTATTTCTCTCTAAGTTTATTGTATTATTTAACATTTCTTCAATTGCTAAAGCAGTTTTATACGCATTACTTTCATCAATATTTTTACTTTTTAAAATATTTTGAATTTCTTCTGAGATTTTAACTAAATTAGTTGAATCAGCTAGGATAGATGCTTCATATAATAAATCAGTATTTTCTTTAGGTAAAAGCAAGACGCTTGTTAGATTATGTTTCTTTGAATCGAGTTTGGCAAATAAAACCATTACAGCAATACTTAATGCTTCAGAAACAACAAAAGCAATGGTTACACCTAGCATATTAAGTGGATATAATAGCCCTATACCCAAAGGTAGATAGAAAATGATGTTTTCACAAAAAGTCATAACCAATGCTATTTTTTGTTTTTGAATAGTAGAGTAGTAATAAATCATCATGTAGTTAATAGCTATTGGAATTATTCCAATTAAGTATATTCTTAAATAGAAAGCACCAAGACCATCTGGATCAGCTACGCTAAATAGAGAAAACAATTGTGGAGAAATAATTTCTGCAACTATTGTCAAAACGATAACAATAGCCATAACGAAAATAAATACAAATTGCAATAAAAGTTTTATTCCAGTAGAATCTTTTTCTCCATATAAAACTCCACATAATGGAGTCATTGCTTGTCCTCCAGCTGTAAAAATAGAACTAAGTATAAGTTGAATATTAGAGCATACTGTTAAAATAGCAATTCCAAATACGCCTATTCTTTTACCAATTAAATAATTCAAAACTAACAAAGCTGCATTAGTAAATAAAACTCTTAGAGAACTAGATATTCCAGTTTTGAAAATTGGCTTCAGCAGCTGCTTAACTAGAGGTTTATTTTCTTTTTTAAAGATGTTTATAAAACGCAATGAATGATTCTTTGAAAAGAAATAGAGCGTGCCAACTAAACATGCTAAAAACATACCTAATATAGTGGCATACGCAGATCCATCAACGCCCATATTTAAAACTTTCATAAAGATTAAATCAAATACTACGTTCATTCCACCGCCAGTTATCAAAACAAACATAGATAGTTTAGCAAAGCCATCGCTTCTAAGCATCATTCCAAGAACGCTAGCTAAAATAAAGAAAAAACCACCAGCCATAACTATTCTTATGTAAGTGGCAGTAAATCCAGATATTTCTTCATTTGAAGCAATGAGAGAACCGATTTGGTTTGCTAATGGAACAAAAATGGCAGCTACAACAATGCCAGCAACTATACTAAAAATTATGCTAATAGTAAATGAAGCACTAGCTTCTTTGTTTTTTCGTTGTCCAAGCATTATTGAAGTAATTGTCCCAGAACCTACACCGATTAAAGTTCCAAGCACAACCAAAATATTGATAATAGGCATAGCAACTTTTATACCAGACATAGGAGCAGTACCTAATAATTTACCAACAATAATAGTATCTGCGACTGTTGTGAATTGTAAAAATACAACGGAAAGTAACATTGAAAAAAAGAATTCTAAATATTTTTTTATTAATGTTTTATTAGTTCTTTTGTAATTTTGTAATAAATTATTTGCTTCCATTCTCAATTTTTACTTTTAAAACTTTAGATTTTTTTAATATAAATATTAAAAATCCCTTTAATTATAACAATTTTAGCGCATATTTTACAATATAAAAAATTTGAAATAGAAAAATTTTGCGAAAAACACGAAAAATGACAAAAGAATAAATTTTTTAATTGACAAAAAACAATTTTAATTTTATACTTAAATCCGCTATCTAAATTTTTGATAGCAATCAATGTTCTTTTACAACTGAATGGAAAAGGTAGAAAAAGTGTATACAAATTAAACAAGTTAATTCTTTTAGTTAATACAAAACTTTATACTAAGTACTAACAGACACGATTTACGTTAAAAGTAAAACGGAGAAAAATTTAGTCAGTGAA
>JAIKVY010000067.1 GCA_024685275.1 Clostridia bacterium | reverse complement strand
ATACCAAAACATGATTATTCGTTAATAAATATCCATTTTTATAAATAATAAAACCTGAGCCAATAATTATACCATTTTCATCCGAATCATATATTTCAACAACAATTCTTATATTATCTTTAAATATATTTGAACACCAATTTGAATTATCAACTATTACTTCTTTGGGCTCTTGTTTCTTAATTTCTTTATTTGGAATCTCAATATCTCTTATTTCATCTTTTTCAAGATTATCTAATTGCACTTGGTTTTTTACATCAATTGTTTGGTTAACACTTGGATCACACGAAATTAATCCATCAAAATTCAATTTATCATCGACACTTTTATCATTATCATTTTTAGCTTTTTTTGATAAATCTGGGTTTTCAATTTTTATTGGTTTATCCAATAATCCAAAACAATCTAATACGTAATCTGTAGTGCCGTAACTATATAGATCTTTGGATACATATATCCATTTTTTTAGAAATAGTTCTGTTTTAACCTTAAGTGGAATGGATTTAGTAGTTTTAAGAATATCAACACCTTCATTTAATATTTTTAAGACAAAATCTCTAGCTTCTTTTGGCCTGTTGTTTTTAACCAATTCTTTTGCTGATAAATAATATTGTCTTATCAATTCATTTCTGGTCATATTAACACTACCTTAACTATTTTCCTTCTTTTTAGCCTTCATTAATACATATTCTTCATACGAAACGCCTAATTCATATGCCTTAAATCTTTCAAGCATCTCTGGAGTAACACCATTTATATAACCACCAATTACTTTTTCACAATCCTGTAATGTTACTCTTTCGCCCCGTTCTTGACCACCATTAATTACATTTTTAACTTCTCTCTTAAGTGGTTGATTTGCAATTTGTCTTAATATTGCTTTTATATCTGCACCAGAAAAACCTGCTAGTTTATTTGTTAAATACTCAACTGTTACATTTGAATCATGTGGTATTCTATTTATATCATTTTCAACAAATTTCTTTCTTGCAATTTCATCAGGCAATGGTACATATATTTGTGTATCAAATCTAGACCCCCTCTTTAGCGCAGGATCTAATCTCCAAGGTAAATTTGTTGCTGCAATGATGATTCTAAGCTGATTAGGATTTTTTGTTTTTACAAATCCATCCATGCATGTTAATAATGTTGTTAATACTGATTTTGTATTTCTGGAATCCATAGATTCACGATCTGAACAAATAGAATCAATCTCATCAAAAAATATAATACACCTATCAAGTTTTGAAGCTTGATTAAATATATCTCGAATATTCTTTTCTGCAACACCAACAATTCCTGCAAGAACTTCTGATGTTTGCACAACTGCAATAGGACAAGAGAGAGCCCCTGCCATACATTTTGCAATAAATGTCTTACCAGTCCCAGGAGGCCCCCAGAGTAAAATTTGAGATCCTTTTTCTTCGCCTCTGAACTTTTTATATATTTCTTTAAACTGTGGCTTTAAAGGTGCAACAACATCTACCATAAATGTATCTTTTACATCTTGAAGACCTATAACATTTGTAAAATTTAAATTCGGAACTTCATCAGAAAACCAATTTTTTTCAACATAAAATGGATCTGATTCCTGGCTATTGTTATCGCTAGAATTATGACTATTTTCATACGATTCAGTTATATTATTCTTTAAGTGAGCTAAAACTGCTAACGCTTTTTTTTTGTAAACTTCTTTAGTCGCTACTAAAACATTAGGATTAACACACTCTTCTAATGCAATTGTGATTATTTCATTACCTATAGCTTTGATTAATGAAATGTCCTTTTCCTCAACTGCTTTATTGAATGCAATAATTTTATCGTTAAAAATACTTATCCTTGTGATATCCGCCATGTTGAATTCCTTTATTATTTCTTTTTATTTTCCTCTTCAACAATACCAGCCACATCTACATCACCTGTTGTAATGTCGTTTAATGTAGAATCATTTGAAGCTGGATTAACATTCTGTACATCAGATAATTGATTTCTAATTCTTCCAAGCATTGCGTCATACTCAAGTTTATATTCTTCAGAATCCTCAACTGGATCATAATCATCATGATATAGGCTTGAGTTTACTTCTGGAGAAATAACATTATCTAATGTTTTATTGATATCTGCAATCTTATCAAATGGATTTTCAACATCCTTAAATACTTTTTCTATAGTTTTATTTAATTTGTCGAAATCAGGAGATGCCGCATCTAATCCTTTTAATCCAGCAATAGCACCACTTAAAGATACTAATTCTGAGCCAGCTTCTGCTTGTTGCATTTTGAATAATATATGTTCTTTTAATGCAGCTAAATTTTTTATACTATGATTCCAATTCATTTTTTGTTTAATTAGTTTTTTTACTTCGTTAGCATCATTTCTTAATCCAGCAGCATCTATCTGTTTATCATACCTGCTTACATGCTTTTGGAGTTTACTAATTACCCTGTCTAAATCTGTTAGTGCAGTAACTACTTTTTGTTTGTTTTCAGCTTTTTGGTTTTTAATTTTCTTATCCTTGTTCATATTCTAATCTCCTTAATTAATATTTGGTTTTATATTTTTTTTGTTTTTTGCTTGCTCAATTATTGATTCTTCACCTTCGCTTACATCAGGATTATTATATTTAAATAACGCCTCTTGATATGACGTACTTGTTTCTAAAAACTCATCTTGTGATTCTGCGACATTTACAGTACCATCAAAAGAAGCCCTATTTAC
>JAIKVY010000020.1 GCA_024685275.1 Clostridia bacterium | reverse complement strand
ACTTTGACAATTTATATATTTTGAATTACTAGGTGAAATCAGTCTCCTTATCGATTCAATATTTAGATTTTTTACATTTCCATTGATATATACAATATTCTTATTTTTCCAAAAGAAAGATTTAATAATCCCTAATACTTTTTCAATTAATGTTAGATACGAACTAATATCCGTCATAATTCCTCCTTTTATGATAATTTTAATTTATAATATAGAATAACTATTGTTGATTAAATAGTTGTTCTGCTATACACTGAATTACTTTTACATTTATAGCATTGCCTAATTACTTATAAGCTTGATGATTGTTCTCGTTCCCAAATAGTTTCACAATCATTGCCACTCAAGTTTTTGATTTCTTTATAATAATATATAACAAACATATAATTAATCCCACTATTACTGCACTTATGATTGACACGATTATTATCCAATATTTCATGAAAATATGAACAACGAAAGCAATAATAAACCCAACAATAATGCTTATTACATTGTCTATAGTACCTTTTGATTCTCTATCTTGAATACGTAACGCCCCACATATTAATCTTGTGAGAACAAAAGCAATAACTCCAGCAATTAAATCTATTAATAAATCCAACCACAAAGGAATACCAAAATCAGTATTATCTAGAATAAAAAGAAATTCAGTAAATTTAAACACAACAGGTAATATACAAAGTATTAAACATAGAGCAGGGATAAATAATAATGCTAATATCTTTTTCATAAAACAAACCTCTATTTTACTTTTTGTACCTAATTTGCAAATTAAGTGTAAAGTATATTTTTTTATCATCTATCGATTGATATAAATGTAACATATTATATCTAGATGAACTAGGTGAATCTAATTTTGTTTCTTTCATTAAATATTTTATGACTTCATTTCGATAATAGATTAAATCAAGGATTAATATATTGCCATTATTTTTAACAATTACTAATCCCCCATTAACCTGTTTAATTCCATCCCATTTTTTACTTGGGAAAAAACCAAATGAGATTCCTTCCAAAAGGTCACCTAGTTTTTTTAAAGCAAAATTTTCATCAGCAAACTGATTAGATTTTTTAAAAAGCGTTAATAAATCTTTATTCCCAGTAATATATGATTGTAACAAAACATTAGCAAGATATGTTGGCATTTTTGAATCAATCATTTTCAAATTATAATCCATAGTCTCATCACAAACTTTTTCAAAAATAATCTCGCCACCATGACTTGTTATAAAATTAATTTTATCAAGTAATTTTTTAGATGTGTTTATATTATTTATTTCATCAATATATTTTGCATCCAATCCAGTTATGCTATATAAAAAATTTGTATGCTGACTTGCATTTAATACTGTTGCTGGGCTACCAAGTGATGATTTAATTGAATACTTTAATATAGCCTCTTTGCTTAAATGATTATCAATAACGGTTGCGACCAAATCTTCTTTGTTAAATGATTTAGATTTAATTGGTTTACCTTTTGTTAATTTTGCTAGTATATCATCTATTCCCTCAATTTCAAAAGCCCCATTTCCAACTGGTGCATTTTCAATTGCATCGAACAATCTTGCTTTATTTTCACTTAATTCCATTTTATAAATAAGCGTATCTATTTCATTATTGTATATTATTTCAACATTAGATTCATTATTTAAACAATATTCAATGATGCCATTTGATGAACTACTATCATAAATCTTTATTTTTTTTAATTCATATAATTCTTGAGTTATTTCTTCTAGTTCAGCATTGCCCACAGATAACTCTGGATCTAATAAAAGACAAATAATAGCATAAATTTCCGACCATTCACCACGATTAAATGCCCCCATTTTTGTCACCATCCTTTTCTATAATTTCAATCATTTTCTCAGCAACCGCTTGAATAGCAGGTATAGCGACTGAATTGCCTAGTTGTTTCATAGCAGCCCATTTTGAAACTGGAAATTCAAAATCATCTGGAAACCCTTGCATTCTTTTCCCTTCTTTAGGTCCAATTCTTCTCTCAATCCCATCAACAATATATCCATCCCAATTTCTTCTATCATCAATTGGAGAGCCTTTTCCCCCACATCTTAAGGTAAATCCAATTTTTCTATCAACATGACCTTCCCAAACATCACTCATTGTATATTTCAATGGGATAGCTTCTGGAAACTTAAACTCACTACTATCTATATCGTTTCTAAAACATATCATAAATAATCTTGGCCTATGCTGAGGGCAATTAAAATCAGATGCTTTTACAATTTGATAATGCATTGTATATCCAAGTTCTTCAATTGTATTTTTTATAATCTCAAAAGTTTTGCCATTATCATGAGTTAAAAGCCCTCTAACATTTTCTAAAAAAACAGCTTTTGGTTTCTTTTCTTTCATAATATTCGCAACATTGAAAAATAAAGTTCCTCTTGTATCTCCAAATCCGCGTTTATAACCTGCTTGTGAAAAAGGTTGACATGGAAAACCAGCACAAATTACATCATGATTAGGAATATTCTTTGGATCAATTTTTGTTATATCCCCAACAAAAAATTCATTCGGCTCTCCATTAGTAAAAATATTATTAGATGTTTTACTGAAGTTCGCTATATATGTCTTTCTACAATCATTATCCCATTCTGAAGCAAAAACACATTCTCCGCCAATTTTATCCATTGCAATATGAAACCCACCAATTCCAGCAAATAAATCTATAAATGTAAATCTTTTATTATTTTGCATATAATCTTTCCTTTTTATTCATTACCAATATCTTTCTACATACAACAAGTTTGATTAAGCCATATATCTTCATTGTTATAGTATGTATGAGTATTATTACTCCTCTTTATTAGTCGAATAATTTCTGACATTAACTATTTGATAATCATCTATAACTTCATTAAGTCACTCTTTAATCATTTTTAATTCATACATATTAATATCCACTATATATTATCCTTTATAAAACTAAGCATACTACCAATATCTTCTATCATATAAATATTATTCCCATCTTTTCTAGCTACATATCTGTAACTTGGAGAGTATTCATCTTTAGTATAAACTATTGATATTTGTTCATTATTTCTAGATGTAAATATTAAATATTTTTCATTATTTTCTGTAAAATCCTTAACATAATTAACATTGTATCCGAGTTCTCTTGCTTTCAAGTATAGAACATAAGAATAAAATTCTCTATTCATTGATCTAGTAGATCGACCTTCACAAAGAAGAATTTCATCCTTATTCTTCATATTAATGAATCTTCCTTCTTGCCCAGCACTCTTAAAAACATAATCGCCACTTGGATCCGCATTGCCCTTACCCTCGACACAATCGAGTATTTGTGGCATAGTTAAAAAATAATACTTCCATGAATTTTTATTTTGAGATTCAAAGCTAGAAATTAAACTTTCCATTTGATTTTTGATTTTGTCAGTATCTTGATTACAGTCAATACTATCTAAAAATTGTTTGAAGAATTTTCTCTTCCCATTGTTATCATCTCTTAATAATCTTCTAAATCCATAGTCACGATGGGTATTGTTTAAAAAACTATATGACCCTTCTTTTATTAATAAATATGAGTTTTCTTGTCCAAACGTTAATAATGCTCTTCTAAATATTGATTGCTTTTCGTATTCCTTCTTTAAACCAGTTTTATTAAAGAATGTCTCTATCTTTAATAAATATTCCATAAATAACTCAAGTTTATTTTGATCAATAACTATCAAATCGAAAGTACTAGGAACAACAATTTCATTTGGATTATTTGCTTCGAATTGTCTCATATTCAAATCATATTCTTGTTCTATGCCAGAGAAATTAATAATAGAACTAATTTGGTTATCTAAATATGAGTTTTCAGCATCAATAATAATATCTTTCCAATCGCTTGATTTCGTCATCAAATATGCCTTAATAGCCTCTTCTTTTGTTTGTATATCATTGAACCCAAACCCACGACCTTGTCTATATACCAATTCAGACATAGATGAGGCATATACTAAAATGTTGAGTGCAACACCATTTTCAATCATTGTATTAATTGATCTAATGCTCCTATAATAGTCATCTTGTTGATTATACAATTGTGCTTTAGAAAGATTATAAATATATCTAATCCAATCAGTTAATTCTCTCGTTCGATTAAATTGACCATCATCTTCAGAATATTTTGAAATAAATGCATATTCAGCAAAAAGTAATACTCTATTTTCATATCCTAACCCACTAAAATTCGGAGCATCAACTATTTTTGTAAAGTAATCATCTTCCATAAAATATTCTTTTTTATATTGAGTTTTATCAACAAATTGAAGATCCCCATTTGCTAAATAGTGATGTGCCAACGTATTAAGTACTTTATATATTTTTTTGAAAGTTGCTTCATTAACTACTGGCGAGTCATTACTCAAATCATATACATTTTTAAACTCATCTCTGAATAATCTATTTGTAAATTCAAATGTGGATTCATTCATTAAACTATTTAAAGTTACTCTAATTTTTGTACGATCAGTTGCATCATTCGAATTATTGTTACATATATAATCATTGAACATGTAAAATTTGATAAAATTCATAATTTGGTCATCAAAAACAGCTTTTCCACTCTTATATTGGATTGCCCAAAAGAATTGTGACCATTCACAATTTATCTTCGTAAGCATCTCATCAGCAAATGTTTTATCATTTGATGATAAATAGTTTGTCAATTGTGCTTTAAAATTTTCAAATTCTGTTAAAGGCTTACCTCTTGCATTCATATTAATATAAATCTCATCAGTTAACCCTATATCATCTATATTTAGAAATAGGAAGCATAGTGGACATTCTTCAGATATCAATAAATCAAAATAACTTTGACACACATCAAATCCTATTTTCCTAACTTTATCATTAATTGCTTGTAACATAACTAGCATAGAAGCAATTGAGGGATCATATTCAAAATCATTGAAGAACCAATAATAATCTTTGATTGCAGAACCAATATCGTTCTTTGGTAGATTAGGAATAACTAATTCTACATCCTTAACTAATCTTTCACAAAATTGTCGAGTGACATCTCTTGTCTCATAAGTAAACTTTGAAAGAATAGAAACTACATAATCATTCTTTTTATTTCCTAATACTGAAAAATACCAATACAAAAGAAATAAAGTTGTTAATCTTTGTTGACCATCGATTGGGATAAACTTTTCATTTGTAACATTTCCATAAATAAAATTCAAATCTAATCTTTCTTTAGAAGATAATGCATCAAAAATATCATTCAATAATGTTTCTCTTTTTTGAGTCACATTGATTTCTCTTTCTCTTCCTTGAGCATAATTTCTTTGCATTCTTGGAATTGAGATTGTATATCTACTTAAAATGCTCCAAAAGGTTTCACGGGTTGCATATTTTATGTTTTCTATTTCATTTTGCATGTCAATCAACCTCCTATAATCCTAAATAGATAGCTATCTTATTAATGATATCATCTACATAAATATCAAAATCATCTTGAGTCCATTTTAGCAAATTGTTTGCCTCTAAATATGCCTTCAAAAACACCTTTTTAGTTCCTAATGGTATATATGCTTCTGAACAACATCTTTCTATAATCTTTTTTCTTTTTAACGGAAAAACATCATTCTTATATGATCTATTAGTGATTGCATCTAGTAATGTTAAATTCCCAATATTATTATTATTTGGTGTTGCTAAATCATTAAAGTATTTTACTATTGTTTCATAAACCTTAACGAATTTTGTATTGTTGTTCTTGTATAAGTACAATTTGTTACTTATGACTTCTTCAATTAATTCTTGAATAGGCCTATTGTTATCGTAAGTTATTTTATCTAAATCTGGTAAATTCAAAGAATTTTGTAACCAAATCAAACATTCATTTGTTTCAATATCAGCTTCATCAACTGGCCTGCCATCAGCAACTGCATTAATATGTTCAATATCCCATGCATTCTTTTCTTTAAATTTATCAAATGCAAATCGTACATCGATTTTCTCTTCAACTTCTAATACTGCAAGATTATAAATTAATAAAACAGACTTGATTCTATTGTTATCAGCGCCATATGATAAACCACTTATAAAGTTAGCAAGATCTTCTTTAGTTGATTTTTCTTTAATTAAGGTTTTTAATGTCATCTTTTTCAACTCTGATTCGAAGAACGTTTTATGTCCATTACCAGTTTCATTCATTTTATATAAATTACTTAAATCATAAATCTTTTCAATATTCTTTTTCCCTGCATTATATATGTTATACCCAATTAAGTGATACCAAGTTCTATGCTTATACCAATCATTGAACATTCTATAATATTCACATATTTTATCCCAAATTATCTTAATTTTATCTTTTGATGTCTCTGACTTAGAACCCAGATATCTCATATAATTATTGAAAACATAAAATGAAAAGTAATTGGGATTATATTTTTTTTCAACATAATATGATTCGTTTTGGTCCACCACAACTTTTAATATGGTTTCATTCACATCATGAGCCATAATGTCAAAAATAAAATCAATTCTTGTAGAATAAATATTAGTTCCATTAACTAAAAAAGACCAAAATGTTTCATCCAACAATTTTGCCTCAATGTCATCCCATTTAACAGCAATATTTTCTTGGTACGATTTTATTGCTTCACCTTCATCTTTAAGTAATAATGCCTTGATTAATTCAGCATTTGTAAGAGGTATTTTACCCATATTTATTTTTGTAAAAATAGTTACTTCTTGTTCACTATCACAGTCAATTAATTCATACCAAATAATCTTCATATAATTATCAAAAACACTCTTCATGTCATTGATTTGGTTTCTAATTTTAGGGTTTTTAGATATCTTGCCAAAATATCTACAAATTTCTTTATATGCTTCAATGATAAAATAACAATCTATATCTTCCAAATATTCAGTTAATAAATCAAAATCTTCATCAGTATAATAATCACCAGATGTCAATTCATTCAAACAACTTTCCAACTTATCTTTATTCTTATAGCTTAATGTATAAGGGTGTTCATACCTAAACCTTCCTGATTCATTAATAATATAATATGTGTAAATAAGAAACAATGTAGTTAATCTTTGTTGCCCATCTATTACTTTCCATTGATTATTCTCATTTTTAGTAACAATTATTGGTTGCAAACAATAGAACTTATCATTTTCTCTTCCGTACCATTTATAAGTTGTTTGGCTGAATTCTCTAATATCTTCAAGCAAAGCTCTTACTTCACTTTGTGTCCATCTGTACCCTCTTTGATAAGCATCAATATAAAAAGAGGCCTTTTCTATTTGCAAATCAGCCATCGTCTTCAAACATACTTTCACTTCTTTAGATTGTGCCATTTATTAAACCACCTTATTCTCGCTAATTTTCAAATGAAAAACTCTACTATATTATACAATAAAATTGATATTTAGTCTATGGTTTATAAATAATGAATGTCTCATTTTTGGTACAAAAAACACTTACTTGTCAATAGTAGTAGACACAAAAAGTGTAGGTATGATACCAAAATCACGTTTTCATACATATTAAATTCGAAATAATATAATCTTATAGCAAACTTAGTATATATACAAAATAGCGATGAACGAGTTTTTTATCGTTATATCGCTAAATTGTGGTCTTATATTTTCAAATGATTTGATTATAAAATGTTATCGTCTTTGAGGATTTAAATAATTGGCAAATATATCATTTGATTAGTGTATATATCCCAGGATAAACGTAAAAAATTAATGGCTCACACCAATTTTGGGGGGGGAGTTTTTATAGGTTTCGCACCAATTTCAGGGGGAGTTTTTAATGAAGTTTCATTGCGTTCTGTAGTGAAAATGTAATTTTATAGCAATCCTGATTCTAATAGGGCTTGTAAATCATCTATTTTCTTTTGAAGCTCTTTTCCAGCATCTGTATCTCCAACTGTTAATCTTTTTGATGTTGTTTCAAAGACGATTACGTTTGAGTGAATATCGATACATTTTTTTATTGCTTCATCTCTTGAGCCAAATGGTTCGTGAGCTGATAGTCTAAGGCCATATGAATTGTAAATCAAAGTATACCCAGCTATTCCTGTTGTTGTTTGATATGCTCTACAGAAGCCTCCATCAATAACAATTAGTTTTCCTTCTGCTTTAATTGGATTTTCTCCATCTTTTTGCTTTACTGGAACGTGACCATTAATAATGTGAGTATGTTCACCAACTACTCCAAAATCATTTAAGATCTTTTCACAGAATTCTTTCTTCTTGGTGAATTCATAACATGGATTCTTCTTTTCAATTCCATATTCTTTTGGCAGATATACTCTTTCAAATGTTGCTATTTTATCTCTTCCAAATAATGGGCTCATTTTGCCACACCATAGATACCAACAAAAGTCTAGATCATGTTCATCCATTTTATTTTTGAAAAAGTTTGTATAAGCTCTTCTAACTATTCTTTCACATTCATCAAAATATTCTTTTCCACTAAATGTACCTGTTCTTAATGTTTGCTCAGCATACGAACCATCTTCATTAAATAGGACACAACCATGATATAACAAGTTGCCATTACAGATTTTATAAATTGAGCCATATTTCATTAAGAATGCAACGTGTTTTTGAAGTTTTTCTGATGTTGAAAATACTTCACTTAGGTGGTCTAAAATATCGTTTTCGGCATCCGTTAATTTGTTTATTGAGAAATCTTGTTTAAAATCATCGAATTCAAAAACAGCACCATCTTCCATAGTAATTGTTCCATTTTGATGATCAATTTTATCGAGCATGATTCTATCATCCATATTGTATTCTGGATTTCTTTTTATTGCTTCTGATTCTGCTTTTAACATCATAAAGAAAATTGCTTTACGCATTTTTGCATAATTTTTCTTGTCTCTGGCATTTAATTTCTTATTATTTGGTGCAAAT
>JAIKVY010000007.1 GCA_024685275.1 Clostridia bacterium | reverse complement strand
TGAAATTGATCCCAATCTCTATCTATTGTAAAATTTCTAATTCTTTCTATTGTTTCTTTCTTCATGAGTATTACCTACCTATATTTATATACATATTATATATGAATTAGAAATTTTATAAATAAACTTAGTTAAAATAGGTAAATTTTTATCTATTTTATGATATTATAATTTTATCGTTTCATAATTCATTATATTAATTCAGGAGGCAATAATATGCCAGAAATCAAATTTTACAAAAAAGATAATATTCCTATGGAGATGCATAAGGTTAAAATAGTCCAACAGTTAACTTTACTACCTACTAAAGATAGATTAGTAAAAATTAGGGAAGCTGGATATAACACATTTAAATTACATAATGGTGATATATTTATGGACATGTTAACGGACTCTGGTGTAAACGCTATGAGTGATAATATGCAATCAGCTATGTTAAGAGCGGACGATGCTTATGCAGGTTCTGAAACATTCTATAGAATGAATAAAAAATTAACTGAACTCTTTGGAATAGAATATTTTCTCCCAGCTCACCAAGGTAGAGCTTGTGAAAATATTCTAGCTATGAGATTCGTTAAAAGAGATAGTTATGCAGTGATGAACTATCACTTCACAACTGCTAAAGCACATATCACAAGACTCGGTGGTCTTGTTGAAGAGTTAGTTAAAGAGGAAGGATTAGTATCTAAAAGTGACCTACCTTTTAAAGGTGATATAGATTTAGTTAGACTTGAAAACTTTATCAAAGAAAAAGGAAGAGAAAATATATCTTTCTTAAGAATAGAGGCCGGTACTAATTTAATTGGTGGACAGCCTATCTCATATGAGAATATGAGACAGGCTACTAATATAGCTAAAAAATATAATATAGTAACGGTACTTGATGCATCACTTCTTCAAGATAACCTATATTTTATTAAGACAAGAGAAGAAAGTATGAAAGATAAATCAATAAAAGAAATCTTAAGAATGATTTCTGATCTATTTGATATTATCTACTTCTCTGGAAGAAAATTTGGTTTCGCAAGAGGTGGAGGAATCCTAGTAAGAGATGAAGAAATGTTCCATTCTATGGAAGATTTAGTTCCTATGTTTGAAGGATTCCTAACTTATGGTGGAATGAGTGTAAAAGAGATGGAGGCTATGACTGTTGGATTTGATGAATCAATTGAGTTTGATGTTATAAGTCAAGGTCCTCAATTCATCAAATACGCAGTTGATGAATTAGATAAATATGGTGTACCAATGATCACTCCTGGTGGAGGACTTGGTGCCCATATAGACGCTAAAGAATTCTTAAATCATATACCTCAAGAAGAATACCCTGCAGGAGCTCTAGCTTGCGCAATGTATATTTGTGGTGGTATAAGAGGAATGGAAAGAGGAACTTTAAGTGAAGAAAGAAATAGAGATGGAAGTGAAAGACTTGCATCTATGGAACTATTACGTTTAGCGTTCCCAAGAAGAGTATTTACTCTCTCTCAAACTGAATATGTAATAGATAGAGTAAAATGGTTATATGACCATAGAGATTTAGTTGGTGGTTTAAGGTTCATCCATGAACCTAAGACTCTAAGATTCTTTACTGGAATCTTAGAACCAATCGGTGATTGGCCAGAAAGATTAGCTAAAGCATATATAGAAGAATTTGGTTTAGACCAATAATAAAAAATAGCCCACATTAGAGCAGGCAAGATATCAACGATTTTAATTTCGTAGGTGTCTTGCCTCTCTTTTTTATAGTTTTGTAGTATAATAAGCCTAAAGGTGACCTTTATGAAAAGATTTATAATTCTAATTACAACTCTAGTTTTAATGTGCACTCTAGTTTCTTGTGGTAGATCTACATCGAATCCAGCCACTGAGCCAAGCCAACCTACTACTCAGGAGCCTGATACAACAAGTGATGATACTACAACACAACCTAAAGAGGATGATGAACTTATGAATAAAACTTTATCTTTAAAAATTGGTAATACTGAAGTTGATGTTAATTGGCTTGATAATGATTCCGTTACAGCATTAAAGAAACTAACGAAAGATAACCTCACTATCGAAATGCATATGTATGGTGGTTTCGAGCAAGTTGGTTCTTTAGGAACATCAATTACATCAGCTGATACTAGAATTACTACTTCGCCAGGAGACATTGTTTTATATTCATCTAACCAAATAGTAATCTTTTATGATTCAAATACATGGGCTTATACTAAACTAGGTCACATCAATTTATCTAAGAGTGAACTAACTGACTTATTAGGCGATGGTAATGTAACCATTACAATTACTCTAAAATAAAAAAACACCACTAGATTTTACTCTATCAGTGTTCGGAGGATGTTCTGACTTTAACAGAACTAATTTATATCTCTATATGACCAATGCCATTATAGTAGATATCGACTTGTTGAGTCTTTACACCATCTATTTTAACTTTATGATGTATGACTACCTTTTGGATGAATTCTTGAACTATCTCATCCGTTAATTCATTTATCTCAGTGTATTTCTTAACTAAGTTAATTAGGTAATACACATTGAGATATTTTTCATTTTCTTTATTAACAAAGTCCTGAAGCTCTTTTATTCGAGTTTCAAGTTCTTTCTGTTCGTTTTCATAGCTGGTTAATAATTTATTAAATCTATCATCAGTTAAATTGCCTAATGAGATGAGTTTGAGAAAATTCGGATAAAAATATTAAATAAAATGCTCTATTGATAGTAATTGTGATAAAAAAGTGTTATAATAATAGCATATTAGTCGTTGGAGGATTTTTTATGACATATGCTGAGGCAATTAAAAAATTACGTAGTAAAATGATTCTCACACAAAATGAATTTGCCACATTATTAAACGTGTCCTTTGGTACGGTCAATAGATGGGAAAGAGGAAAATACAAGCCAACAACAAAGATTAAAAGAAAGCTTGTTCCATACTTTGAAAAATATGGCATAGAGGTAGAGGAATAATTATGAAAGCTAAAGAAGCAAAAGCTCGTATAAAAATAAACAAATTGTTAGAAGAGTCTGGCTGGAGATTTTTTGATTCCGATGAAGGCCCTGCCAACATTTATCTTGAACCTAATGTAAAGATTACTCAAAAAGACATTGATTCTTTTGGGGAAAATTTTGAAAAAACTAAGAATGGATTCATTGATTATCTTTTACTTGATGATAAAAACAACCCGCTTATTGTATTAGAAGCTAAGAGGGAAGATATAAATCCTCTCATTGCTAAAGAACAAGCAAGAAAGTATGCTAATTCTTTAAGAGCCAAATATGTTATTTTATCAAATGGTGACATTCATTACTTTTGGAATTTATCAAAAGGTAATCCTGAGATAATTACTGCTTTTCCTACATATGAATCATTAGTAGAAAGTAAAGCATTAAATTCAAATACTAACGTTCTTATAAATATGAATGTTGATAAATATTTTATTGCTTTGTCGCAAGATCCTTCTCTAGAAAATAATATTGTTTGGAAACTTAATAATGAAGATGAAATTGATAAGTATTGTAAGGAAAAAGAAATAAAAATTCTAAGATATTATCAAATTAATGCCATTAAGAGTGTTCAAGAAGCTGTAGCAAATAAAAAGAATAGATTCTTATTTGAAATGGCTACTGGAACAGGTAAAACATTGACATCAGCAGGTGTAATTAAGCTTTTTATAAGAAGCGAAGTTGCTAACCGAGTATTATTTTTAGTCGATAGACTAGAATTAGAAAATCAAGCAAAAAAAGACTTAACTAAATATTTATCAAAAGATGGAATAAAAGTTGCTGTATATAAAGAAAATAAAGATGACTGGATTAAGGCTGATGTTGTTATTAGTACTATTCAATCCTTCTCTATTGATAACAAATATAGAAAAATATTTAAACCATCAGATTTTGATTTGGTAATTTCTGATGAAGCACATAGAGTTCTTGGTGCATCTAATAGAGCTATTTTTGAGTATTTTATTGGCTATAAACTCGGATTAACCGCTACTCCTAAAAATTATCTTAAGGGAGTAGATTTTGATGATGATGACCCAAGAGAAATTGAAAAAAGATTATTGATGGATACATATCATATTTTTGGATGTGACAGTGGTACACCTACTTTTTCATATACTCTTAATGATGGTGTTAAAGATGGAATATTAGTTAATCCTGTAGTAATTGATGCTAGAAGTGAAATAACTACAAAATTATTATCAGATAATGGATTGACCATTTCCTCCGATGATGAAAACTTTGAGATGACTTTTAAATCTGATAAAGGTGAAACAAAAAAAGTATTCACATCTAAAGATTTTGAAAAAGAGTTTTTCAGTGAATCAACAAATGAATTATTTTGTTCTACTTTTTTGAAGAACGCTGAAAGGGACCCAATTACTAATGAAATCGGTAAAACAATCTTCTTTTGTGTAAGTATTGAACATACATGCAAAATCACTCAAATATTAAATGTATTAGCAGATAAAATGTTCCCTGGTAAATATAATTCTGATTTTGCTATTCAAATAACTTCAAACATACCTGATTCACAACAAATGACAATTAATTTTGCCAACAATAATTTAAATGGTCATACTAATTTTATTGAAGACTACGATTCCTCTAAATCCAGAGTCGCAGTTACTGTTGGTATGATGACAACTGGTTACGATTGTAGAGATTTATTGAACGTATGTTTTTGTAGGCCAATTTTCTCTCCTTCAGATTTTATTCAAATGAAAGGTAGAGGAACACGTATCTTTGATTTTAAATATGAAAATATTAAAGCACCTAAAAACTATTTTAAGTTATTTGACTTTTTTGGAGTTTGTGAATATTTTGAAAAAGAGTTTAATTATGATGAAAAAATTAAACTAGTTTTAAGACATGGTGGCGGAAATGGTGATGGAGGCGGATTTAAACCAGAAATAGAAAAGGTAATTAATCTATCACAAGATACTATCCAAACAATTACTGAGGAAGCTATTGGTCCTGCTGGAATGAAAATTGATAGAAAATTCTATAGTTCTTTCTCAGAAAAAGTTAATGTTGACCCAAATATACAAATTTATATTAGAAATCAGGATGAAGATGGCTTAATGGATTATCTTCAACGTGAAATATTTAATAAACCTGTTGAATTCTTCACACTTGAAAAAATTGAAAGGGCTCTAGGATTAAAGAGACACCTTACTATTCGTGAAGTTGCTCATAACATTATTACAGGTCACGAGGAATATAAGACAAAGGAAGAAATTCTAAATGATGAATTTGACAATTTTGTCTTAATAAATAAAGATGATATAGAGTTACATCCTGAATCTATACCAGCATTAAGAGAAATATTTGTTGCTTATCTAGTGGACGCAGGAATTAGAGAGGCTATTAAACATAAGCAATATAATATCTTAATTAATTCTCAATTACGAGAATCGGTTAGACAAATAAAGAATGAAAAAATTAAAAATATGCCTGTTTTAGATTACATTCCTTATTATGTAACGACAAACGCTATTAATTGCGAGCGATTCTATGCTTAAGGAGGAAATTATATGTTAGATCAAAATACAAAAAAAATAATCGATTCTGCTAGAGATGTTCTCGTTGGAAAACTTCCTGCGCCAAATACTCAAGTAGAACAAATAACTCTCGCTATGTTATACAAATTTATGGATGACATCGACCAAGAAACCATAGATATGGGTGGAGATGCGACATATTTTTCTGGAGATTTTTCAAAATATTCATGGCGTGAAATAATGAAAAAGTCAATAAGTGCTCAAAACCGTATGAATCTTTATGTTGAAGCACTTGAATCGTTTTATATTCATCCTAGTTTACCTAATACATTTAAGCAAATATTTAAAAACGCAAGTGTGCCATATAGAGACCCTGAAGTTTTGACTTTATTTTTAAAAGAAATAGATGCATTAAATTATGATGATAGTGAAGTCTTAGGAGACGCATACGAATATCTATTATCGATTCTTGGTTCACAAGGAGAATTAGGTCAATTTAGAACCCCTAGACATATCATCGATTTCATGGTTGAAGTCGTTGCCCCTTCAAAAACTGATAGAATCTTAGATCCAGCTTGCGGAACTGCTGGTTTTTTGATTTCGGCTTATAAACACATTATTAATGATGATAAAAACAAAAATCTGAATTATGACGAGAAAAAGCAAATATTAAATAACATTTGTGGTTATGATATTGAACCTTCAATGGTTAGAATTGCTGAAATGAATATGTATCTTCATGGTTGTACAGAACCTGACATTAATGAATACGACACTCTAACATTCGATGAAAAATGGGATGATAAATATGATGTAATTCTAGCTAATCCACCATTCTTTACTCCAAAAGGAGGAATAACACCACATAATAAATTTGCTATTAACTCCAAAAAAGCTGAAGTATTGTTTTCGGAATATATTATGGGTCATTTATCAAAAGAAGGTAAAGGAGCATTTATTGTTCCTGAAGGAATTATTGCAAATAATCAATCCGCTTATATTGACCTAAGAAAACTTATGATATCAACAGGTTTATATGCGGTTGTTTCACTTCATCCATATGTATTTAAACCTTACTCAGGTGTTAGTACCTTGATTTTGTTTTTCGATAAGAAGTACAAAGATAAATCTATAATTTACCTTAAGTCTATTGAGAATGATGGGTATGAAAAAGGAGAAGGACGATTACCAATTGCCGAAGATGATTTGCCTTTATGCAAAAAAGATCTAGATATTTTCAGAAAATATTTAAATGGTGAAATCTCGTTTGATGAAGCGAAGTACAATATTAGTGGGAAAATAATAGACAAAGATTCTTATGACAACAACTATGACTTTCATCCTTATTCTTATTACGAAAACGACCCAACACCAAATAAAAAGATAGCTGAGATTTTTAATATTGAGAAAGGTTCTGTTCAAAGCAGTAAGCGTGAAGAGGGAGAATATACTTTTATTACTGCATCAGATACATGGTTAACTCATTCTGAATATACTCATGAATGTGAAGCCCTAATTTTTGTTTTTGGAGCAGGTGGTTCGTTAGGAAAAGTCCATTACACGAATAATAGAAAATTTGTTGTTAGCGATTTATGTTGGATTCTTACGCCAAAAGACCCTAAACACACAAATTTAAAATATTATTACGCATATTTTAATTCTAGGAGAAAAGAAATAGTTCAAAGATTAGCTAGAGGAACAAATAAAAAATCTATAAATGATACAAGATTTAGCGATTACTTAGTTTCGTATCCAAATAAGGATGAGCAAGATAATATAGGAAACATAGTAGATTCTATTTTCGCTAACATTAATCAATATAAAAAGAAAATTGATGACGAAAACGAAAAATTAGAACATCTTGTTTAATTTAAAAAGGAGAAAAATATGTATTATCATTTAATAATTGAAATAATTGAAAAAAGAATATCTACTTAACAAATATAGAAAACATTGAAGAAATTAAGACTTATGCCAAAAAATATATCAACAATTCTATTTTTTTGTAGATGGATATAAACTGACGTTTGATATGATTAATCGTTTTAAGATTGTTTCAACAGAAAGAAAAACTGACGAAATTGCAAATGATGTAAGAGCATCATATTCTAGAAGTGGTTTTATTGCTTTAGTAAAAAATACTGATGTATTAGAAATGCAAAAATATATTACAGATATGACTACAACCATCCTTAATGGTTTAGATACAGAAGATCAGTATGTAACTGATGAAACATTAAATCTAGGAAAATACATAAATGATGTCGTAAAAAAGGAAACAAAAAATCAAAAAGGACAAACCATAATTAATAATGGTAATGTTTTTTATGGTAGTATTTCCCATTCAAACGTTATTACAGGAAATTATAGTACAATTAATTATGAAAAGATCGATGCTTTCTTGGATGATGTTAAAAAATCTATAATTAACGAAGATTTAGAAGAAAGCAAAAAACAAGAACTTATAGAAGTTGTTGATGATATTAAAGACTCTTCACAGAATAAAAAGAAACCTAGCATCATTAAAAATGCTATAATTGGATTAAAGAATATGTTAATGGAATTTGGTTGCAATGTGACTACTAAACTAATCGAAGATAAAGCAAATGGATTATGGTGAAAAACACCTCACCCTTGAGCTATTAACTCTTGGATGAGGTTTTCTTTTTGGCTTGATTAGCTTTATCCCTTGTAGATGTAAGCTAAATTAAGTAGCTTTTCTGTATAAATGAAAAACTGCCTAGATTTTACTCTGGACAGTTATCGTTCTTACGCTGTGTGCTCATTGGGCTATTTTCTTTTACCAAGAGCCTTTATATCCTATACCGTATTCAGTAGTATAGTAATCAACTCTTTCGTTATTATTAAATATTTCAGGATATATATTTTCTTTAGGATTAATACCTGCAAGTATACATACTGCATCGTGACTTCTTCTGGTTAAATCTTCTATTCTTTCCTTTTCTGGTAAATCTAGATTTGGAAGTAATGGTTCACCAATTGATAGAGTTAGGGATGCGGGTGATTTAAATATTTTTGACCTAATAAATCCATTCTTTCTATATGAAAAGGCGAGTGGTACTAATGGTTTATTACATTTAACCGCAAAATATGATGCGCCTTTTTTAAATGGTCTTATTGGTTGATAAAACTCCCACATGCTACCTTCAGCGTATATATGTATCCATCCACCATTTGATACATCTTCTCTTATAACCTTAAAGCACTGTGAAACTGCTTTAAGATCATTTACTGGTAGAGGAATACCTCCTACTCCTCTTATCATCTTACCATTTTCACCATTGATATTTTTATCCCATACTAATACTTTAGGATCATATCCTCTTAAAGCTCTTCTTACACATAT
>JAIKVY010000247.1 GCA_024685275.1 Clostridia bacterium | reverse complement strand
GACATATAATAATAAAGAGTTATATATTGGTAAATTCAAAGATTATGAAGATAAAATTGTTAAACAATATTTATTAGATAGATATTCAAAATTAAAAAGTATAATCGTTAAAAGCTATAACAATATTGATAAAGAATTAATAAATGAGTTTGAGGTGTTAAATGAAATATTTAATTAATGATGCTATAAAAATTATTGAGGAATTTGCACCATTATCATTGCAATTGGAATATGATAATTGTGGAGTAAAAACAGGTAATATCTATGATGAACTTAAAGGCATATTGGTATCTTTAGATACAAATGAAGCTGTTGTCGATGAGGCGATTGATAATAACTGTAATTTAATAATTGAACATCATCCATCAATTTTTAAATCAATTAAGAATTTGAATTTTCAAAAATCTACAAATAGAGCATTAATCAAAGCTGCAGCAAATAATATTGTTATTTATTCAGCTCATACAAATGTAGATTTTACTGAAAATGGCTTAAACGATTATGTATCAAGAATAATGGGTCTAAAAAATGTTCATAAAATTAGTACTCCAGATTCTCCAAGAATTGGAGAAGTTGAACATGAAACAAATTTAAGAGAATATTTAAACTTTTTAAAAGTCGTTTTTAATGATGTAAATGCATATAGTGTTGGTGATATGGAAAAAAGTATTAAATATGTTGCTGTTATTAATGGAGGTGGAGGATCTAATGAAGATGATTTAATTTTATCTTTTAATAATGGGGCTGATGTTTATGTATCTGGAGATTTCAAATATAATGTCTTACGTTTGGCAAAAGATAATCAATATGCTATAATTTCTATTGGGCATTTTAATACTGAAATCTATTTTATAGATTTGGTTACAGATTTGCTTAAAAATAAACTTGAAAGTTTTAATAAGATTTTTAAAACAAAAAAATTATTAAATCCTTGTAATTAAAAGAGGAGAGGATATGGAAAAACAAAAAATTACTGAAGATATGCTTAAATATGATGAATTGAATAAGACAGATGAAGCTATTAGAGATGAATATGCAAAATGTCCTGAAAAAATTGCTTTTAATAAAGCATATGAAAAATACAAAGAGATATTTAATGAAAGAATAGGTTTTTCATCTCATATTTCTAATCAAATTAATGCATTAAAAAGTTATGAAGAAGCTTTAGAAAATTATATATCAGCTATTAATAATCTAGGTGAACAAGTAGAAAAATGTGAAGATACATCTGAACTTGAATTATTAGAATTAAAAATACAAGATTTAGACAAAAAAAAGAATCAAAGATTTTATGAATTAAAAAAATATGAAAACGAATCTGCCCGTTTAAAAAAATATTTAGATAGTATGAATGAACAATTAAAATTAGCGGGGCAAAATTATTTAATTAAAGAAGAAGAAAAAAAGAATAAAGCTAATGAGTATAAGAAAAAATTGTTACCATATACAAATCAAATTTTAGAGCTTGAAAAAAAATTGCCGAAATCATTTGTAGAAAAATACAAAAAGTTGAAAGGAGAAGGTACTGGGAAAAAAACATATAACAGAATATCTACTTATAACAAGGATAGAGGCACATGTGAATGTTGTGGTAATATGATTAGAATAGAAGTTGAAGAAATTTTAACTGAAATTGGTGATTTAACTGAGTGCCCAAATTGTGGTAGATTTTTATATTTAAAGGATTAATTGAAATATGGTTAAAGTTAATGAAAATTATTCAAATATAAAAGAAACATATTTGTTTACTGAAACAGCAAGAAAGATAAAATCATTTTCACAAAAGAATCCTGATGTTAATGTGATTAAGTTGAGTATTGGCGATGTAACAAGACCTTTAGTAAATTCTGTAGTTGATTCAATGGGAAAAGCTGTTGAGGAAATGAGACATATGGAAACTTTTAAAGGGTATGGACCTGAACAAGGATATACTTTTTTAAAGGAAAAAATTCAAAATTATTATAAAACTCAAATGGGTGTTAATCTTGATATTAATGATATTTTTATTTCTGATGGGGCTAAAAGTGATTTAGGAAATATTACAGATATTTTTTCAAACGATAATGTTATTGGAGTAACAGATCCAGTATATCCTGTATATGTTGATAGCAATATCATGTGTGGCAGAAAAATTGTTTACTTGAAAGCAGATGAAACTAATAATTTTTTACCGATGCCAAATGAAAATATTAAAGCAGATATTTTTTATCTTTGTTCTCCTAATAATCCAACAGGAGCAGTATATTCATATGATCAATTAAAAATATGGGTTGATTATGCTAATAGAAATAAATCAATTATTTTGTTTGATGCCGCATATGAGAGATTTGTAAAAACAAATAATCCTAGATCTATTTTTGAAATTGAAGGAAGTAAGACTTGTGCTATTGAGTTTTGCTCGTTTTCTAAAACAGCTGGTTTTACTGGTACAAGATGTGGATATACAGTAGTCCCTAAAGAATTAATAGTTGGCGAATATTGTTTGAATAAAATGTGGCTTAGAAGACAAACAACGAAATTTAATGGAGTTAGTTATGTTGTTCAAAAAGCTGCAGAAGCTGTTTTTACTAATGAAGGAGCAAAAGAGATTGACGAAACAATTAATTATTATAGAGAGAACGCCAGGATTATAGTTGATACGTTAAGTAGATTAAATATTAAATTTTATGGAGGAATTAATTCTCCGTATATTTGGTTTGAGGTTCCAAAAGAATTTACTAGCTGGGAATTTTTTGATTATTTATTAGAAAATGCTGGTGTCGCTGGTACACCTGGGTCTGGTTTTGGTGAATGTGGGGAAGGGTATTTTAGAATTACATCTTTTAATACTCATGATAATACAAAAATAGCAATGGAAAGAATAGAAAAATTATTTAAAAAATAGGAGATATATATGAGTGTAACAGTTTTAGTAGGAGCTCAATTTGGAGATGAAGGTAAAGGTAAAATAGTTGATTACTTATCTGAAAAAATGGATATGGTAGTTAGGTTTCAAGGCGGAGATAACGCTGGTCATACTGTTGTTAATAGAAAAGGTGCTTTTAAGTTACATTTAGTTCCATGTGGAATTTTTAAAGATGGCTGCAAAGCCCTAGCAAATACTGGAATGGTTGTAAATCCAGATGAACTGTTAAAAGAATTAAACGAGATAAAAAGTGCTGGTGTAGATGTTTCAAATATGTATATTTCTGCAAGAGCAATCATATTAATGCCATATCATATAGAATTAGATGGGATAGGTGAAAAATCTGGAATATCTATTGGAACAACTAAAAGAGGTATAGGATATGCGTATGCTGATAGAATGAGAAGAACAGCATTAAGATTTGAAGATTTATTAGATCTTGATTATTGTTTAGAAAGAATTAAGAAAGTATTACCTAGAATAAATGCAGAACTCGGTGCATTAGGGGGCAAAACTTTCACTGTTGAAGAGATATATTGTAAATGTAAAGAATGGTCAGAGAAGATGTCTAAGATGATTGTTGAACCAGTATCATTCGTAAATAATGCAATTAATAGAGGTGAAAATATACTTTTTGAAGGTCAATTAGGTGTCATGAAAGATATTGATTTAGGTATATATCCATATGTAACATCATCAAATCCAGTAGCTGCATATGCTGCTGTTTCTGGAGGATTTCCAATTAGCAAAATTAATGAAATTGTCGGTGTAATGAAAGCATTTACATCAGCTGTTGGTGATGGTCCATTCCCGACTGAAATGGGGTATGAAGATGCTGCAGCATTTAGAGGAACTGGTGAACATATAGATGATGAATTTGGCGCAAGGACTGGAAGATCTAGAAGAATTGGTTGGCCTGATTTAGCATTAGTAAAATATGCTGCAATTGTAAATGGGTTTACATCTATTGCAATTTGTAAAATTGATAAATTAGATTCATTAGATGAAATAAAAGTTTGTGTTGGGTATAAGCTAAATGGTAAAGAAATTGATTACATGCCAATATCTAGAGATCTAGAAAAAGTTGAGCCAGTATATCAAATAATTAAAGGATGGAAACAAGATACAACAAAGATTAGAGATTACGATAAGTTACCAAAACAAGCAAAAGAATATATTGAATTAATTGAAAAAGTGGTTGGGGTTAAAGTTAAATATATTGGCGTTGGACCTGGCCATGATGAAATTATAGTTAAATAATTTACTTAAGTTAACGAGAAATGAAAAATAATGGAGTAAAGACATGAAACGCTATTTTAACAATAAAAATGTTTGGAATTGTAATACCGTTGAAAGATACGCTAGTGGCTTTCCAATTGATATAAACGGTAAAGAAAAAATAATAAATTTAAGTGGGGAATGGTTATTTAAATTTTTTGATAATTCAAAAAATGTTCCGGAAGATTTCGGTAGAGAAGAATTTGATTATTCTGATTTTGATAAAATAAAAGTTCCTCTTGAATGGCAAATTGCTGGGATTGATACCCCGATATACACAAATATCATTTATCCAAAGGCTATTAATACAACAGATTTTATTAGAATGCCTAGGGTATATGAAGAAAAAGTTAGTTGTGGATTATATGTGAAAGAATTTGATATAGAATCAATTGATGTTAAAGATGATATGTATATTAATTTTGCAGGGGTTAATCCATGTTGCGAAGTATACCTAAATGGACAATTTATAGGTTATAGTGAGGATTCGTTTGATTTTCAAGAATATGATATCTCAAAGTTTGTTAGAGAGGGTAAAAATATATTAATGTGTGCAGTATTTAGGTATTGTACAGGTAGTTACCTTGAAGACCAAGATATGTGGAGATTAAGTGGAATATTTAGAGATGTTTATTTAATTAATAAACCTAAACGTGAAATATTTGATATATTTGCAACTAGTACTTTTTCTGACAATGATTATTCAAAGTGCAAATTTAATATTTCCGTAACAATTAAAGGATTAGAAAAAAGGCATCGTATTAAAATTTTAGTTAAAAGTTTTGAAGATGATTCTATTTTGATTGAACGCAATGAAGAAGTAGGAGATAATGAAAATAAGTTTTCTTACGATGTTGAAGGATTTAAGCTATGGTCACACGAAATTCCTAACTTATATGAAATTATTGTTACTCTTTTAGATGAAGATACCATATTAGATTGTAGAAAGACAAATTTTGGTTTTAGAGAAGTAAAAATAGTTAAATATGATGAGGAGACTCAACGTGGTCCGTTTATATTATTAAACGGAAAACCATTAAAATTTAGAGGTGTTAATAGACATGAATTCCATCCTGATTATGGACATGCGGTACCTGTTGAGTTAATTGAAAGTGATATTAAGTTATGTAAAGAGAATAACATTACAGCTATTAGAACAAGTCATTACCCAAATAATAAAGAGTTCTATAATCTATGTGATAAATATGGCATTTTAGTAATGTGTGAAAACAATTTAGAAACACATGGATTGAGTTTCGCTATACCAAAGAACAGTAAGTATTGGACAAAGCAAGTTGTGTATAGAGTTAGGAACATGGTAAATACATTTAAAAATCATCCATGTATTGTAAGCTGGTCTTTAGGCAATGAATCAGGATGTGGTGAAGCATTTAGAGAAATGAAAAAAGAGATTTTATTAATAGATAAGACGAGATTTATTCATTATGAAGAAGATATAACCGGTGAGATATCTGATGTTTTCTCTGAAATGTATGGGCCACAAGAAAAAATGGCTAAAATTGGTGAAAATAAAAAAGTGAGACATTGTATGACAACGGTTTTTAAACCACTTGGAGTAGTTTATAAACCAAAGATGTATGTTAATTTACCATATATGCAATGTGAATATGCACACTGTATGGGAAATTCGTTAGGAAACTTTTCTGATTATTGGAGTGATTTTAAAAAGTACGATAGGTTAGCTGGTGGTTTTATATGGGATTTTGCTGATCAAGCAATAAAGTATGAAAACAAAGAGACAGGAAAAATAGAATATAGATTTGGTGGCGATTTTGGAGATAAACCAAATGATGGCGTGTTTGCCTTTAATGGTATTGTTAGAGCAGATAGGTCTCCTAATCCAGCATTATATGAAGTAAAAAAAGAATACCAAATGGTAGATTTCACTCTTAAAAATGATGTTATTAAGGTAATAAACAAATATATGTTCTTAAATATGGAAAACTTCAAATATAAAGTTGATTTGATTATTGAGGGTGAAACAAGCAAATCTTTAGAAGGAATTATCACTAGTTTAAAACCTAATGAAGTATTTGATATAGATATTTCAAGCATGATATTAGATTTAGATGAAGAAAAAGAAAATTCATTAATATGTAGTGTTATTAATAGTAAATCAGATAATATTGTTGCCTATAATCAATTTATTTTAAATGAAAAAGATTTATCATTTACTATTCAAGAAGATTCTCCTTTACAATATGATGATGAAGATTTTAGATTAAAAATTGTATCTAAGAATACAAATATTACTATTGATAAGTTAACAGGCTTTATTACGAGCATGAAATATAATTCTAAGGAATTACTATTATCTCCAATCAGACCTAATTTCATAAGACCAACCATTGATAATGATAGATTTGCTCAAGTCAATATGGATTTTGTTAAAACAATTATGGGAGTATATAAATTCCATAAGGCAAAATTTACTCCAAAGAGAATTGATGTTTCTGGAGATGACTCTACAGTAACAGTTGTTATTGATTGGAATTATAAATATGGAAAATTACAAACGATATATTTTGTAAATGATGGAAAGGTAAAAATACAAATGTCTATAACTCCTAATACGAATTTAATAAGATATGGATTTACTTTTGAAACAATTAAAGAATTCCAAAATATTCAATTTTTTGCTAATGGTCCATTTGAAAATTACTGTGATAGAAAATCCGCAGCTATTTCAAAAATATATAAAGGTAAGCCTGACGAATTTTGTCATCAATACTTATCTCCACAAGAAAATGGTAACCATACATATACTAAATATTTTGATATCATTTCAGATATTGATGATCTTAATATTAAAGTATCAGCAGTTAATAAACCTGTTGAGTTTACATGTATTCCATATTCTTTAGATACCTTAGAAAAGTGTACACATGCTCATGAAGTAGAAAAAGCAGATCATATGTATGTATATGTTGATGGAAAACAAAGAGGAGTAGGTGGAGATATTCCGGCTATAGCTTCTTTAAAACCTCCATATAAGATTAATAAGGGTGAAAAATACGAATTTGAATTTGTAATTGAAATTAGTAAACAAAAAATCGGTGCGGATAAAGAGATTGTAAAAGAAGTTGAAAAAGATGAATAAAGAAAAATTTGTATCAAAGAGTAAATATTTTTTAAATCGTTGGTTTATTGATGCTTTTAGTGGAATGGCCCTTGGATTGTTTTGTACTTTAATTGCTGGAACAATATTAGGGACTATAGGAAATTGGATTAATAAAATTAATGGAGGAAATCTTGCAGGAATTTGGATTATAAATATCGCGAATTTTGCAAAAACACTAATGGGCGCTGGGATAGGCGTAGGAATGGCTATTAAGTTAAAAATCAAGTCTCCATTACTAGTGTTTGCTGCTGCAGTTGCAGGTTTTATTGGAGCATTTGCAGTTTCTACTTCAGGAACATTTTCAATATTTGCTGGTAAAATGAATATAACATTAGGTGCTTGTGGTAATCCCATTGGTGCATATGTTGTAAGTTTAATATGCATTGAAATAGTAAATCTATATGCAGGTAAAACTAAATTAGATATTATATTGGTTCCTTTAGGAGTTTTAATTCTTACAATGGCAGCTATTTTTGTTTCTTGGCCATTTATTAAACTTGTTTATTATATTGGATATTTAATTGAAAAAATAATTTTACTCAATGATGTGGCTAAATATTTAATGGCAATTCTTGTAGCTGTTATAATGGGGATTCTTTTAACAATGCCAACATCAAGCGCTGCAATTTGGGTATCAATTGTAGCAGCTCTTCAAAATGAAGACGGTTCAATTCCATATGCTTTATTAGTTGCTGGTGGAGCAGCTGTTGCTGGCTGTTGTGCTCATATGGTAGGATTTGCAGTTACTAGTTTCAGAGAAAATAAAGTTTCTGGATTGATTTCACAAGGAATTGGTACTAGTATGTTACAAATTCCTAATATTATGAAGCATCCTATTATTATTGTCCCAGAAATTATAGCAAGTGCAGTTGCTGGGCCAATTGCAGTTGCATTTGGATTATTATGTGATGCATCTGGTGGAGGAATGGGAACTAGTGGTTTTGTTGGAATTATTCAAACTATAACTACTAGTATTGATAATGGAGTAGAGGCATGGAAAATAGGTGTAGGCGTACCTGTTGCTTTAATAATTGTTCCTATCATTATTTCACTATTTGTTAGTGAATTATTTAGAAAATTTAATTTAATTAAATTGGGAGATATGAAACTTAATGAAGAATAAGGTTTTATTATTAGATTCCAATAGTTTAGTTAATAGAGCATTTTATGCAATTCCTTTTTTATCAAATAGTGAGGGGATTTATACTAATGCAATTGTTGGGTATATAAATATGCTCACAAAAATAATTAGTGAAGAACATCCTACTCATATTTGTGCGGTATTTGATTTTAATGCAAAAACATTCAGACATAAATTATATAAAGAGTATAAAGGGCAGAGAAAACCTATGCCTTCAGAATTGTCTATGCAAATTCCATTATTACAGGATTTACTTAGAAAATTAAATATTTGTGTTATTAATAAAGAAGGGTATGAAGCTGATGATATTATTGGAACAATTGCTAAACAATTTGGCGAAGAAACGATAATTGTTTCTGGAGATAAAGATGTCTTTCAATTAATTGATGATAATATAACTGTATTTCATACCAAAAGGGGAATAACTGAAGTAATAAAATACAATGAAAGTAGATTGCTTGAAGATGGTTTTAAACCTTATCAAATAATCGAATATAAAGGGTTAGCAGGAGATTCTAGTGACAATATTAAAGGATGTCCAGGTGTTGGTGAAAAAACAGCAAAAGATTTACTAAAAAAATATGATAACATTGATAATATATACGAAAATATTTCAAATATTAAAGGATCTTTACATGATAAATTAAGTGGAAGTATTCAAGATGTTTATCTATCAAAAAGATTAGCTACAATAGATATAAAAGTTCCATTAGAAATAAAATTAGATGATATCATTTTCAATTATTCTTCTATTAATTCGGATGCATATGAATTGATTAATAAATTAAAGATTAAAAACACTTTTCAAGGGTTTGAGAAACTTTTAATAAATAATAAAACAGATTCTATAACACCTAAAAGTATATCAAAGAAAGTTACAAAAGTAATTGAAATAAAGGAAGTTGATCATTTAAAAGAATTGGTAGATTTTATATTAAATGAAAATAATCAATTCTATTTTGAATATTTACAGGATTTCTTATTAATTTCAAATAAAGAAACAGAATATCATATTTATATTATCGATCAGCTACTAGGTGAAGGAATAAGTTCAGTTGAAGCATTTGATATTATAAAACCAATATTTGAATCTAATATTAATAAGTTGTTCTTTAATGCTAAATTATATATGCATTTTCTTAAAAAATATAGCATAACAATAAATCAACCATTTGATGATTTACAACTTATGTCATATTTAGTTAATAGTCAAGCTGGTCTTAAGACTTCAGGGGACTTAATTTATTATTATCTAGATGATAGTGATAATTATATAGATTTGTATGAAAATCTAAAAGATAGGCTTAATAAACTAAATAATTTTTCTTTGTATAAAGATATTGAATTACCTTTAGTCTCAGTACTATATGAAATGGAGACAACAGGATTTTGTACTGACTTAGAAACATTAAATACTTTAAGTATTAAATATGGTTCAGAAATTAATGAGTTAACTGAAAAGATTTATTCGATTGCAGGTGAAAAATTTAATATTAATTCGAATAAACAATTATCAGATTTGTTGTATAACAAACTAAACTTAAATCCTCTAAAGAAGAATAAAACTGGATTTAGTGTAGATGCCGATTCATTAGCTGAACTTGATCATCCAATTATTGATTTATTACTTAGATATAGAGAAATTACAAAATTAAAATCAACATATATTGATGGTTTAATAAATTTAAGAAATCCTAATAGCGGAAAGATATACACAACATTTAATCAATGTATAACAGCAACTGGTAGATTATCATCAACAGAACCAAATTTACAGAATATACCTGTTAGAAAAAATGAAGGAAAAGAAATTAGAAGGATATTTATTCCTTCTAAACCAACAAACTTTATTTTATCATCAGATTATTCACAGATAGAATTGAGACTATTAGCGCATTTATCTGAAGATAAGAATTTACTTTCTGCATATTCAGAAGGGGATGATATTCATGCATTAACCGCTAGTAAAATGTTTCACACACCTCTAGATGAGGTAACACCTATACAGAGAAGTAATGCTAAAGCAATTAATTTTGGAATAGTATATGGTATTTCTAGATATGGTTTAGCACAGAATACAAATATTTCACAAAAAGAAGCAAAAACATTTATTGATCAGTATTTTAATACGTATCCAAAAGTAAAAGAATACATGGATAACAATATTTATTTAGGAAAAGAACAAGGATATCTTTCGTCAATTTTAGGGAGAGTAAGGTATTTTCCTGATTTACATAATTCAAAATATATGGTTAGAGCAGCAGCTGAACGTCAAGCTATGAATTTTCCATTACAAGCATCAGCAAGTGATATTATAAAACTAGCAATGATAAAGGTTCAAAAGTTTTTAATTGATAATAAATGTAAGAGTAAAATGATGTTACAAGTACACGATGAATTAATATTTGACGTTGTCGAAGAAGAATTAGATTTAATAAAAACTAATGTAAAAACATTAATGGAAAATGTTCTTCAATTAAAAGTTCCATTAATTACAAATGTATCATATGGTAAAAATTGGCTTGATGCAAAATAAGTATTTAATATGGGAAACAATAAAAAAGTAGCAATAACAGGATTAATTGGATCAGGGAAAAGTGCAGTTTTATCGTATCTAAATTCACTTAATTATCCTGTGATTTCATGTGATAATATAAATAAGGAATTATTAAACAATAGTGAATATTTAGATGGCTTGAAAAAATTGTTTCCATACGTTTTTGATAATGATAAATTACAAAAAAATCACTTAAAAACAATTATTTCAAATAATGAAGATGAAAGAAAAAAGCTTAATAATTATGCACATAAGAAAATAATGAATGAAGTTATATCTTTTATGTTGAAACATGAAAATACTAACGTATTTGTAGAAGTCCCTTTATTAAGTGAAGTAGAAGAGTATATTAATTATTTTGATGAAATTTGGATAGTTACTGCAGATAAAAATATATTACTAGATAGAATTTCAAAAAGAGATAATATAGATATTGAATTAGCTAATAAAATATTATCTACACAAACAAATGAAAAAAAATATTCAATTCCAACATTTACAATTATAAATAACTCGAATATCGAATTATTACATCAACAAATAGATAAATATCTATATAAATAGAACTATGTTGGTATCAAAAAAAAATAAGAGTGGACAAGCGCTCTTATTCGTCATAATACTCAATTAGTTATAAGTTTATTTAGCTACGTATATAACGCCAATTGTATCTGGTCCACAATGTGTTCCTATAACTGGACCAACTTGATGATGCCAAATCTTAGAATTAGGAATAGCTTTATTAATCATTTGAAGTAATGCTTCTCTTGATTCAGCACAATCTGCATCCACAACTGTAATAGGATAGTTTGTATCAATATCTTTTGTTATTTCTTGAACAATTGTAAATAAAGCTTTTTTTCGCCCAACAATTTTAGCATACGTAACAAGTTTACCAGTCTCATCAACTCTAATTATTGGATTAATCTGTAACATAGTTCCTACAACAGCGCTTGCAGCACTTAATCTTCCACCTTTCTTTAAATAGAATAAATCTTTTGGAGTAAAGAAAACTTTAACTTTTGTAATAAAAGTAGTTAAAAAATCATATATTTCATCATTAGTTTTTCCTTCATTGTGCATTTTTATTGCATAATAACAAGAAATGCCTGTACCGAAGCATATGTTTTTTGTATCAAATCTTCTGAATTTAAAACCAGTATCTTTATATTTTTCTGATAATTTTTCTACCGCACTATCTAGCATATTAAATGTTGAACTCATTTGGCTAGAAAAACTAACATATAGGATATCTTCTCCAGCTTTAAAATATTCCTCAAAATAGTTGGTATAAATATCCTCATTTAATCCACTTGTAATTGCTTGTTTGTTATTTCTCAATGCATCAAAGAACTCTTTAGCATCATCATCGGTTAATAAATCAGCATCATAATCTTTATTATCTAATGTATACGGCATTCTAATTAAAAATTTTGTATCAAAATTTAATTCATCTGCTAAGTATTTTGGGAATTCTGAATCTGTATCAATAAATAGAACTGACATAATATTAAACTACTATTATTAAATATTTTGATTTCAATCAATTAATAGTATCTCCTAATAAAATATAACATATA
>JAIKVY010000030.1 GCA_024685275.1 Clostridia bacterium | reverse complement strand
AGTACCTTCTGTAATATTAAGAGAATAGTTTTCATCTTTTTTAGTAAACATCAACTTTTTTATACCTTTAGCATATGTTCCCATTTCATTTTGTAATAATAATGGTAATATTCCACATGCATTTGCTTTTTTATTAGTTGGGCAAAATTCCTTATCAACAATAGAATCATAATAATGCATAAGTGATTCGTTATTTGGATAATCATGGCTTCCTGGTGTTTTAATTAATTCAAAGTTTCCCATTTCCTTAGTAGCAAAATATTTTTCTACCATTGGATAATGGTTACTACCATGAAAAGCTTCATTGTTAGCGCAACACATTACAACTACTACACCACTATCCCTAAACATTAGGATATCCTGGTTATACATTCCATTAAAGAAACTTAAATTTATTTCTTCTTTAACCCACATTTGATAACCATAATCATACCTGTGCCCTGCTTTTGTAGATGCAATTTGTTTTGAACTCATTTGTTTGATCCAATCTTCAGAGAGTATTCTTTGTCCTTTATATACTCCATAATCACGGAACATTATACCTAATTTAGCCATATCTTCTGGAATTATAAATAATCCCCAACCTGATTTAGCAATACCCTCTGGTGACACTTCAAAGTACGTGTCATTAATTCCTAATGGTTTGAAAATTCTTTCATTTACTAATTCAGATAGATGCTTTCCAGATAATTTTTCTACACATGCACCAATAATGTATGTATTAAGTGAATTATAGTCAAATTTTGATCCAATTTTAAATTTGTTACCAGAATTAAAAAAGTCTTTTACCCATTTAGTAGAAACTGCACTTTCAACTTCATTAAAGGTGTTCCCTGTTGACATCGTTAATAGGTGTCTAAGTGTAATTTTCTTATTTTGTAGATTACCAACCTTATTAGCAATATCAAGTATATTACAAACTGGTTCATCTAAATTAACTAAACCATCATCATATAACAGACCAAGAGCTAAAGCGGTAACAGTTTTAGTTGCTGAAAACACACAATTCCATGCATCTTTAACATATGGATGTGCATATCTTTCGCCAATAACTTTATCACCTTTTACGATAATAACTCTATTTGGGCGCACTGATAAATCATTTGTTACTTCGTTTAAAAATGGTTCGATATATTCTGTTGTATACCCAAATTCTTCAGGTTTTGTCCTATCAAGATAATTAATATTTTTATCAGAAAAAATAACAGGTTTATCAGGTGTAATATTTTTTAACACATGTACTGTTGGTTTCTTAACATTAATGTTTTGTAATAATAGACTAATACTAGATAAAGCAGCTCCTAATGGCATAATAGCCTCCGAATATTTTTATTGATATTAATATGCTAATACCTTCTTAAAAGATACGCAAGTTTATATGTTATAAATAATAAAAAACTTAGACAAACCAGTGGGTTCAATTTTTGTTTATTCTAGCAAAACAATAGCGATATAAACCGAAATTCTTTAAATAACTGATCATTGAAATAATACTTTTTAATATCACATATATTTATTCTAGTTTTCTTACTGTTTTCATGATTGTGTAAATACCTCACAACAATGCTAGGATGCTAAGCATTATATCAGAATCGGATTTTTATTTAAAATAGCAAATCATCGTTTTTTTGTTTTACATATTCACGTTTACGTTGCCGTCGGTACAATGAATAATTGTGTTAGACATTAGTAAGCTTTTATTAATCGTTATTGCCTTCCAATCGGCGATTGTACCGCAAAAGATGATGAAATTACTATAAACGTTAGATTCGATCCGTACTACCTTTTCGCCGTCAAGTTCGGATGGAATCGTGGTTTTTCTGACATTGGAATCTGGATCATACGTCGTCGACACTTTGAGAATCGTAACCCCCTCTTTCGAAACGGAGAACAACACGCCATCATGGTATTCTTTTCTATGTTTGTATTTGATTTTTTCTTGATTATCTTTAAGCCGTGCGATTTCGATTGAATACCCATTTTCATTCGGTGAATTACCTAAATACACTCCTTTGCCGTTGATTAACACTTCGAGATGTGGGCAATCGGAAAACGCATCTTTTTCCACGATTGGCATTTTTCCCGTGCCAATATATGCAAAAAAATGCGGACTTAACTCGACGTGCTCAAGAGACGAATGGTAAAACGCCCGTTTCCCGATTCTTTTCGAATCGCTAATTATGCGCAAATATTTGATATATTGATTATTTAAATACGCCTCGTCCTTAACCTCGTAGAAGACGCAAACATACTCGGAATTATGATTGTCGATTATAAATTCATTCGGCACGACAATCCGCTCCGGTGAAAAATAATTTATGAGATCAAGTAGCCGTTTTTCGATCTTTGTATACCGATACTTTTTTCCATCGACAACAATCTCAAACGGTGACGACGCATCACCGACAATACCACTCTCTACATACGTTTTAAAAAGTTCCATTACATTTTGGTGTTCTTTCTCAAAGTCAAATATTATTTTGCTATTTCTCTCAGCATTATCCCCCTCTTGCTTTATCATCTCAAACCTTTTTCCCGATTCTTTTTTATCATAAATAAAAAACATCTGTTTTTTACCGCACACGGAGAAAACAAATTCGAACAACTTGCGTTCCTCCTCATTTTCTTCGATAGGAATGTATGCTGGTTGTTTCGGTTGAAGTCCGTCGTAAGGCTTTGCACAATCTATAAACGTGTCGTTAGCTTTTGCCCATCTGAGCAGAATTGCTATCATCTCTTCCGATATAAAATTAACGTGCAAACGTCTGTCATCAAAGACAAGATACGCGTTTCCGTTGATATCGTAATCCACGAATTCACAATTATAATGCGCCGCATGGAATATCTCCTTACATAGCAAACAGTACAAGTCCAAATTTTCTGAGGTAAGTTGAAATCGTTTTCTTCTAATAATTTCCTTATCTTGCCCCGTTATCCACCAATTATATTTGCTGTACGACAACAAAAGACCATCATCCTTTTTCTCTAATGTAAATCTGCAGCGAGTACAATCAGACTCATCAAACCACTCCGTCTCTATAATGACGGAGAGAGCATCGATATCAGCATCGCCTCTATTCTTGATTATTGCAGCAAAGTTCATATTGGACAGCTTATCCCTTTTTGCTTTCACACGTTGATTATGTTCTTCTTGATCGTACATAATTTCTCCTTCTTATATGTATTTATATTACCGTTTGATTCTTGTAACGCAAATAAAAAACCAACCAAAACTCATTATCGCTAACAAAAAAGTATGACTGGTCCTTGTGTGATGAAAAGAGTGGGATTTCCTCACACCAAGGCTTGCTCTTTGCGACAATCCAGGGCGAGGTGACAATTCCCCGGATTTCCGTTTCTTTTCGTATTCATAGGTCTATCCTTACACCGAAATAGTCGTTATAGAAAAATAATACGAACTCCGAATTGTTCTCGGTGTTCGTATTATTCCCTTCTGGCGGAGAAATCGGGATTTGAACCCGAGCTGGATTTTACTCCACTACTCCCTTAGCAGGGGAGCCCCTTCAGCCACTTGGGTATTTCTCCATGCCGCTACGATAAAATATGATATCATTTAAAAGTTCATATGTCAAA
>JAIKVY010000050.1 GCA_024685275.1 Clostridia bacterium | reverse complement strand
ACTAGATTTTAATGAAAATACTAAAATTATAACAGATAATATTAAAAATATTCTTAAAATATAATAATAAAACGAGGAAATATCAATATGGATTATTTAAAATATTTAAAAAAATGTGAAAATGAATGTAAATATGAAATTGATAAAATTGATGAAATTGCTTTATATAATCAACAAAAGATTCTTAATGCTTTTCATAAAAATAATATAAATTCAACTTCATTTAATCCATCTACAGGGTATGGATATGATGATGTATCAAGAAATAAACTATGTAAATTATATGCTTCAATTTTTAACACAGAAGATGCAATAGTTTCTCCTTTAATTGTAAATGGTACACATGCATTAAGTTTATGCTTATTTGGTATATTACGTCCAAATGATACAATTTTAAGCATATCTGGTATTTATGATACATTAGAAGAAGCAATTAATGGTAAAAGTATTGGGTCACTCAAAGATTACAATATTAATTATAAATCTATTAACATAATTAATGATGATGATTCAATTAATTATAATTTACTAAAAGATTCAATTCTAAATTGTTTATCATCATTAAAAATTTTATATATACAAAGATCAAAAGGATACTTATGGAGAAACACGATAAGTATTGAGAATCTGTCTAAAATAATAGATTTTTGTAAGAAATTATCTAAAAAAACTATTATAATGGTAGATAATTGTTATGGCGAATTTGTCGATAAATATGAACCAACAGATATTGGAGCAGATTTAATTGCTGGATCTTTAATTAAGAATCCAGGTGGTGGAATTGCTCCAACTGGTGGTTATATTTGTGGTAGAAAAGATCTTATAAATTTAATAAGTTATAGATTTACCGTTCCTGGATTAGGTATGGAAGTCGGTTCATACAATTCATCATATTTACCATTTTATCAAGGTATATTTTTAGCACCATCACACGTCGCAAATTCATTAAAAGGATCAATCCTTTTAGGATATGCTTTAAAACCATTTAATCTTGAATTTAAACCAGAAATTGGAACAATGCCAACAGATATAATTAAAAGTATTAAATTTAATAATGAAGAAGATATGATAAAATTTATTCAATTAATACAAAAGATATCTCCAGTGGAAAGTAATGTAATCCCAGAACCATGGGATATGCCAGGATATGAAAATAAAGTTATTATGGCAGCTGGAACATTTGTTCAAGGTGCATCTCTAGAATTAAGTGCAGATGGTCCAATTAAAAATCCATATATAGCATATTATCAAGGCGGTTTAACATATGAACACTGCAAATTAGCGATTATAGAAATTATTAAATATTTTATTGACAAATATCCATCAACCCTTCTATAATGTAATAAATATAGGTTATCTTTTCGTAAAAGTTGCCTTTTGCGAAAAGATTATAATATAAATTTTATCACACTCTATTATATAATCCTATATTTTTTAATAAATTTTATAAGGAAAAATAATATGGCAAAACCACAAACATATATCGAAGAACGTAATATTTTATATTTAACAAAATTAAGAAATGAAATTATCCCCTATTTACCTAAAATTTGTATTAATTTTTTTATTGGAATTTCTACCACTACTACAGTTTTAACTAGATATAATTATGGAATCGATTTACGTATATTTTTTGATTATTTAGTATCTAAAAATTCAGTTTTAGAAGGAAAAAATGTAAATAACATTACTTATGATGACATTAATTTAATTACATCAATGGATATAGAACGCTTTATTGATTATGTTAGTTGTTATAATTCCCCTATTAAAGGTGAATTGGTTAGGGATTCAGATGCTGCTAAATCAAGAAAATTAAGCACTGTTCGCTGTTTTTTTAAATATTTATATAATCATGATTTAATTAAAGAAAATGTTGCTTCTAAGGTAATTACTCCTAAAAAGCGAAAAAAAGAAATTATTAGATTAGAAAATAATGAAGTAAATGATATGTTAAATGTTTTAAACTCTAGTAATAGTTTTAATTCAGAAAATATGAATAGTTATAATGAAAATAATACAAAAATACGTGATAATGCTATTATTACCCTACTTTTAAGTACTGGAATACGTGTAAGTGAATGTGTTGGGTTAAATATAAACGATATCGATTTTGATAATAAATCATTTAAAATTATTAGAAAAGGCGATAAAGAAGCAATTTTATTTTTAAATGATGATGTGATAATTGTTTTGCAAGATTATATTATATTTAGAAACGAATATTTAAATAATAAAGGAATTGATCCTGAATCAATAGACGCATTGTTTATTTCAACGCAAAACAAACGAATTTCAGTAAGAGCTGTAGAAATTATAGTAAAAAAATATGCTCAAATTGTTACTCCTTTAAAACATATTACTCCTCATAAGTTAAGATCTACCTATGGTACTGAACTATATAGGAATACTGGTGATATTTATGTTGTTGCAGAAGTTTTAGGCCATTCCGATATCAATACTACTAAAAGACATTATGCTGCTATTAGTGAAGATATAAAAAAATCAGCTAGTGAAAAAGTAAATTTTTTAAAAAATTCTCCAAAAAATACAGATGATGATAACTAAATTTATAAATGCACTAAAACCTTACTTTTCTTAGATAAATATTTAAATTTGAACATTAATGTTATATTTTCATGTTTATTTTATAATAATTTAAAGTATAATTTATAAATATTTGACTTATATATAATTAAATTTTATAATTAATTTATGGCAAAAGATAATTTGAATAATCCAGATGAAGAAACTCTAAAACTATTTAGATCAAGATATGATTTATTTATTCTTTGTGCTATTCGTAATTACGGACAAAGTTATGGTTACGATATTATTAACTATCTTCAAACAAAAACTAAAGGTCATTTAAAAGTAAAAACTCCATCTACTATTTACAATGCACTTAAGAGATTAGAAACTCAAGGTTTAATTACCTCTCATAAAGGTGGTGAAGAAACAAATGGTGCTGTTAGAATTTATTATACAGTAACTGATGAAGGAAATAATTATATTGATGGTCAAACTGAGATATATAAATATATTAGAACAATGCTTGATAATTTAATATCCGATAATGATTATGATCTTACTTTAGATGTTCCTGAACCAGTTTCTTCAAATAATCTAAAACCTCTTACTAAAAGAATTAAAAATGAAGATGAAATTGATAATCCTAATAATTTAGATCAACCATCGTCTCCTCTTCAATCTGATAACAATACTATAGAAGATCAAGTTAAAGCAAATGTTGATACGACAAATCCTATTGATGATGATTTAATTGAAGGTTCTACTCATACTAATGAAAGTATTACACAGGAAGAATATATTGATAATATAGATAATTCGAATCAAATTCACTTTATGATTGAAGATGAACCAATTTATAAAAACTTCATTAAAATTAATTATACTAAAACAAAATTTTATAATAATGATAATATATATTCAGGATTTTCTGGAGCAAAAATGTATAAAGCAATTATGTTTAATACGTTAAAAGATTTTTATTATAGAAAAGATGATAATAAAAAAGAAGAAATTAACAATGCTGCTATACAACCAAAATCAATACAACAAACATTTGATGAATTACAAGAACATTCTGATGTTCCGACGAAATCACCTGATAATTTAAATGATAAAAATGTTTTAACTACTAACGAATCTGTAATTGATTCTAAAGATAATAATTCTACTCCTACTATTGAACCAGAACAAAAAACAAATATAGATGAATTATATATTGAAGGTTACACAATTAACAAATATACAAAAATTAATAAACAAGTAGATAATAATCAAATTAAAGGTAAAGAGCTATACTCTATTATACTTAAATCATTAATATTTACTATGCTTTATTCAACAATTATTTCTTTCGTATTTTATTTTGTAAAATATTTTGAAGTATCTTTAGGTGGTTTTATA
>JAIKVY010000040.1 GCA_024685275.1 Clostridia bacterium | reverse complement strand
ATACCATTATACTATTACTAACAAAAGTAATTATAATCAAAATATAAAATTAATTACTATTTAGGGGTGATATTATGGCGAAATTCAAATTATTTTTATTAAGTTTAACCAATACTAAAGAAAATATAGTGAGTTTTACTCCAAGCATTATAAGCGAATTTTATTCGCCAGATGTGGTTAAACAATATGAAAATAATGAAAATATATTAGATACTCAATATTCATCTTATTGTTATACTTTTAATGAAAATTTAAGTATTCATAGTAATGCTCAAAAAGATTTAACTTTTAAGATGGAAAAAATGATTTTAAAAGATGATGAGTGAATTGAAAATCCATACACAAAAATGATGTTGCCTGGTGCTCAATTATGCTTAATAGATTTATATGATAATCAATATTTATTTACAGTAGAAACTGTTAAATATGAATTCAAAGAAACAAATGTTGTTTACGATATCACTTGTATTGATAGTTTTTCACAACAATTAAAAACTCAAAATGATGGATATGAAATTGTAAATGACTCTAGTAGAACAGATTTTATTGGTGCAAGAGATATAGATTTTTGGGCAAATAAAATTGCAAATGAATGCTATATTTCTTATACATATGTACCACTAAATCAAGGATTATATTTAACCGAGAATGGCTTACAAACATTTATAGATAATTCTCCTATTATAAAGACATATAAACAAAAATATTCACAGCAAGAATATCCCGAATATTATGATTTAATTCCATTTGCAGCATCTGGAAATGCGGATTCTGTATTAATTGAGCTTGGTAATCAAATAGATTTTATGGTTAATGTGTGTGAATATAGTAACGATCAACATAGTTTTCAAAGATATTTTTGGTTTGAACCCAAGAAACATGAAGAAGAAAGCGGCTTACTATATTCTCCATATAATTCAGTTAAAAATCTAAATTTAACACATAATGGAAAAAGTTTAACTACAATTTTAAATGTAACAGGCAGTAGCAATAATAATAAAATTGTTTCTCTTCTTCCAACTGTTCCTGAATATTTTTTACAACTTTTTAATAGTGAGGAATGAGAAAAATTAAAGTATGAGCCAAATATTTACAGTAAAACTATTTATCATAATTTGCAAACTTATTCAAATTTAAAACATACAGATTTTCGTATCTGACATGAAAGCTATGCAAATGATTATATTTATACTTATAAAGATATTCTACCTGAAGACTTAGATTTTAATGAAGTAGGAAAGATTTTAGACTTTACAGTGTATAAGACTAATTCTTCTCTATATTTCCCTGTTATTACAAACGACAATAAAAGTTTCTATATCCCAGGATATGATAATTATTCTTTTACTTGAGAAAATAATGATAGCTATATTATATATAAAGAGCAAAATAGTACAGATCAAGCGCAATGAGATTGTCAAAAAGATAATTTCCAATTAGTTAATATTATAAATAAAGAATATTATCCATATACTATTATTAATACAATTGCTTCTCAAGGAAGAAGTGGGATAATATTTGAAGGGGATTTTTATAGATATGACTCTAATAAACTTGAACCTGTTCATTGTACTATAGAAGAATCAGTATACAGTCAAGATACTTATGAATATCCTGCTGGTGGAGGATATAGCAGACTTATTGACGAAAGTCATCCTCTTGAATTTCAAATACCAACTAGAAGCAATGGACAAGATATAACTAATAAAATAACTTTTGATTTTTCATCAGGTGAAAAATATATTTGGACTATTCCAAACGATATAATGTCTCATTTAGATACTTATACATATCTTGATATTCAAATAAGTAATCATTATTCATATCATTGAACTGGTTCTTATACTCCACCAGGTTCTGGAATGACAATAGATTTTTATGTTGGAGAATCATATTCTACCATAGAATACAAAAAAGGTGGAACATGGTATAAAATTTATACAACATCCACTAGAACAAGAAGTGCTTCATCAACAATACATGAAGCACCTGATTTGGAAAGCGATATACAAATTTCTGTAAATGGCACATATAATATTACTAATAGCACTTTAGATATTACATTTGAAAATGCATCTGGTACTTATATTGAACATCATCAATATATAATGTCCAATAACAGCTATGATATATCTTCTTACACTTGGCCAATGATTTTTCAAGATGTACAAAAAACTTATTTATATTTTTCTTTAAGTAGTGGAACAGTATTATTTACTCCTCAAGAAATTATTTTATCTAAAGACAATTTAAGTGACTACAAATATAAAGTTATTTACCCAACATCAAGTCAAAATAATCAAATCTTTTTAAAAATTTCTCCAATATCTTTACCACAAGGCATTTTTGATATTACGCAAGAACAAATTTATTTAGATTGGACTAGAATTCCAACTCAAGAAGAAATTGATTTTGCTACAATTGCCGATCAAATTCCTTGGTTAGAAAATAAATTAATTGATTTCAGTTATTTTTATACACATAGTATTATCAATAAACAACAGTATTCAGAATTGCAAAATACTATTAATAACGAATTAAGACAAGTTAATGGAAAGTTAATTTTCTATACAAATGCTTATTATAATGCACTACATTATCAAACAACTGAAATGGCAAATTTATTAAATTCTTTAGAAGGTTTAAGTGCAATTTTTAATAGTAGTGTAATTAAAACTTATGAACAACAAGGTTCTATAACAAAACTACAACAATTTGAAAATAGTTATAATACAATTTTCTTTTCAACAAATTTCTTAAATAATAAACATGAATTATTAAATTATGACAATATTTATAGTGATTATGTTAATAAATATATCTCTGCAAAACAACGTTTTTTAAAAAATATATTGGCATTTCAAGAATATTTTAATGATAACATTTCAATCTTTAGACCTAATAGCGCTATTTGTGAAGATCTTATTACAATAACAACAAAAAACGACAATTATCTTTATTCTTTTAATCAAAAAAATAATCTATGAACTCTTTTAAATCCTAATTTTAATT
>JAIKVY010000023.1 GCA_024685275.1 Clostridia bacterium | reverse complement strand
TTTTAATGAAAATGATACATTATACATTCTTGGGGATTTAGCTGATAGAGGAAATGATGGAATAAAAATATTTTTAGATGTAATGAATAGACCAAATGTTATTTCATTAATAGGAAATCATGATTGGGTTCTTTCAGTTCTAGTAGGAAGATATGATACACTAGTTAAAAAAGTTGGAATAGAAGAAGTAGAAAATATGTTTCAACTTTGGTATTTGGATGGGGGAGAACCAACATATAATGCAATTAAAGAGTTATCGACAGAACAAAAAAATAAAATAATACAATATATTAAAGATATGCATTACATATTAGAAATAGAGGTAAATGCTAAAAAATACTTTTTATCACATACTATACCAGCATTTGATGATATCCCTCTATTAGATCATCCTGCGGATGATTTTATTCGAGGAAAACCAGATTATGATAAAAGATATTTTGAAGATAAAACAATTATAACTGGGCATACTCCAACTGGATTAATTGATAGATGGGCAAGTGGAAAAATTTGGTTTGGTAATGGGCATATCGCAATAGATTGTGGCGCAGGTTCTGATGGCCCATTGGGATGTTTATGTTTAGATGATATGAAAGAATATTATATAGAAGATGGCCAATAATTATTAAGAATTCAAAATAGTGATAATAAGTATTTATAAAAATAAAAAAATTGAAAAAAAGAAGTAACTTATAATGAAATAAAAGCAAACAAGGAGAAAGAATTATGAACTTTAAAGATACAGAGCACATGAAAGAATTAGCAGAAAAATATAATGGAATATTAAAAAACGAATATCTAACACGTGGTAATGGTTTTTATGATGATGATTTTCCATATTCACCAAAATATCCATACTACTTCAAACAATTTATATTAGATAATTTAATAAAAAGCATGAGTAAAAAAACATATAAGGCTTATATAGATGGAATAGGTGGTGAACTTAAGCCACAAAAAGACGGGGTTCCACCAAAATTTTTATCGATTGCATCATCTTCACGCTTTTGTTTTGAATATTTAAACGTTGATGAGTATACAAATAAAAAAGAAGGAGCAGATTTCTTTTCAATTGATGATAGTATTAGTGAAATAGAATTCGAAAAAAAGCTTGTTGTAATTGATGATTTAAAGAATGGACACCATCCCCATATTGATGCATATGATATTACAAATAATTTAGAATATTATTTTGAATGTAAATGTCAAGAATTCTTTTTCCCTATAAAGAATACTATTTCTAAATCATATTTCAATTTAAATAAAGATTTAATAGTGGAATATATTCCTAAAGAGTTTTTACGCGATTTAGGAGATAGTTATGAAATTGATGAAAAAGTATTTGGTGTTGAAAACTCATTATTTGATTATAAGCAATTATTAACTCATTTGATGGGTATTGCTTCAAATAAAAAGAAAGAGAAAAGCCTATTAATTTATTGTTATCAATTTTCAAGTGAAAAATATATTGATAATGAAGAAATAAATGAAGTAATACAAAAAGCAATAAATGATACAATTACCGTTTTTAAATCAAAAGTTATATCAGAATATTGTAAAAAGAATTCGATAGAGCTTCAGTTGTATAAAACAACCCAATTTGATACTTATGCTGCATCAGAAAGAAATACAATAAGACTATTTTAATACAAGAAAACATAAATATGTTTATATACAAAATAGGTGATAAAGATAGAGCGCTTTTTGAAAAGGCGCTCTTTATTTTAAATGAATTAAATGCTCCAATTACAGATGAGGCGGTAGTTGTTTATTGTCATGGGTTTTCTCGTTTTGGAGTTTGTTATGATGATATGAAATATAAATTTAAGATAGCAATAAATGAACAGATTATTGATGATGAAAAATTCATAAATACTGCTATTCACGAATTGCTGCATACGATTGATAATAATGGGTATACATGCCATCGTGGTAACTGGAAAAATTGGGCAGATATTGTATCTTCTAAAACAAAATATAAAATAACAGTATCTGATAACTATTCAAAAATAAAATATATACCCAAGATATGTAATCATGAATTTGTTGAGTGTATTTGTCCAATATGTGAAACAAAAATTAATGGTTCTACAAAACATATTAATTCAAATGGGCAATCCGATTATTTTTGCAAAAAATGTTATAAGCCATTTTTTTCGTTTTTTCCCGATTCACCTATTAAGGATTTATCAACCGAAGAAATAAAAAATTATATAAAAGAAATGATAAATAAAAATCCATCTTTAGAAGATATACTCAAATGTTTAAACTATACAGATTCAAATGATACGAGAGTACTAATTAGATATTGTTTAACGTATTTAAAATATGAATCAGGATGTCATCCTAACATACATGGATATATTGATAAGAAATTAAAGGAAGAATTAGCAATTGAATATTGTAATGGAGAATGGGATAAACATATAAATAGTGATAAAGAAAGAGTAGAATTTGAATCAATTTTCTCGTTAACCAAATGGTATGTTCCAGTTGTTAATCATGGTGATAAAGTTTTTGGAAGATTAGGATATTTTAAGAAACAGATATAACTAGATTATCATAAATATCAATGATATTTAGAAAGGGACATATTCCATTTAGCATTAACAATATAACACAAGTTTGAGTATTTTAATTTGTCTGTAAAGTTCCAAAATCTATACTTTTTTATACTGTTTCACAAGAGTATAATTTTTAGTCATATCCTAAGAAAGTCTCAAAAATTCGAGTGTATCAAAAAGTATAGAATATTATATATGCAATTTGATAAAAAATTATTACGAGGTATTTTATATATGAAAAAAATTAAATTTTTATTAATACTTACAATATGTTTGATGATGACTTTTAGTTTAATAGCTTGTGGTAAGGGAGAAGCTAATAATAATGCTAAGGGGGTTATACCGACTTATCAAGGTATGACAATAAAAAATGCAAATTACTATGAAAATGCAACAAATGCATTTGTTACACCTAATAATGCTGATGATGTTAATGTGGCTGAAAATAATATAGATTCAGAGGAAGATGTATCTGAAATAGATCCACATATAGATGAAAATTTAGAAGATACAAGGATTGATGAAATCGTTAAAATAGATGTAATAACTGATGATATCGTTAAATATTATGTAAAGCCAAATGAAATATTTATTGTTGAGGTGCACATCGATAATCCAAATGATTATGAAATACAATCATTTACATTAAATGGAAAAAAATATGCAAACTATATGTTTAAAGAAGGAAGTACAATGGAATTATTACTCCTTGAGGTAACGGCTCCAGCAACATCTGGTTATATAGAATATTTAATCGATGCTATAAAATACATAGACGGAACAGAAATAAAAGATGTTGATATGTCTACTGGAGAAAAAACAATAAAAGCAGGAATAGCATATACATCAGAACCTAATGCAGTTGTGAATAATGAAGTTATTTCAACTACAGGTATTTCTTTAGATATTACAATTAATGATGATAATAATATA
>JAIKVY010000014.1 GCA_024685275.1 Clostridia bacterium | reverse complement strand
ACTACACCATCTTTATTTTTATACTTTGTATATCTTCTTACAAAGGTTTTACCACAATGTTCGCAATAGATCATACTACTAAAGGTATATCTTTGACTAAACTTTTCACAATAATCTTTTCCATCTTTAATAGTTATACTCCTAGATTGATAAATCTTTTGAACTTTATCAAAGGTTTCCCTATCAATTATAGGTTGATGATGATTCTTCGCATAATACATTGGTTTTTGTCCTCTATTTCTTATTTCTTTATGAGAAATAGGATTTTCTACATAGAATTTTTGACCACATATATCACCGACATATTTTACATTTCTTAGAATATCTTTTATAGGACTTGGGTGCCATCTTGTTCCGCCACTAGGAGAAGGTACTCCTTCTTCCATAAGTTTTTTAGCAATAACAGATGAACCTAATCCTTCTAAATAATATTTGAATATCTTTTTTACAACTTTTGCTTCTTTTTCATTAATAATTAATTCTTTATTATTTTTATCCCATATGTACCCATAACAAGCAATTCCACCACATGGTTCTCCTCGTTTCATTTTTGCTCTATATCCAAGTTTAACATTCATAGATGTTGATTCACTTTCAGCTTGAGCAAAGGCACTATATAATGTTAAAAACATTTCACTATCCATATTTAAAGTGTGAATATTTTCTTTTTCAAAATATACATCAATATCTAGATTTCTTAATAATCTAACTGTATTTAATGTATCAACCGTATTTCTTGCAAATCTTGAAATTGATTTAGCAATTATTATATCTATTTTGCTGGCTTTACAATCTTCTATCATTCTAATAAATTCATCTCTATTTTTTATTTGAGTTCCAGTTATTCCATCATCTGCATAAATTCCAACAAATTCCCAATCTTTATTCTTTTTAATATATTCTGAATAATGGTTTATTTGTGAATAATAACTAGTTCGTTGATCTTCCATATCTGTACTTACTCTACAATAAGCACAAACTCTTTTTTTTCGAACTTTTTTAGTTAAGTTTGCAAGATTTTTATTATCTATACTTGCTTTTATTATTTGGACATCAGCCATAATCCTCACCTCAAATAAATAATAACAACTAATTAAATTAAATATTAGTGTGCAAAAATCCTAGAGATTCCTTTATTTTTTCATACTCAGTATTATTAATTAAGTTCTTCGATAATAATAAATTTAATTTTATCAATGCCGATAACTTGCTAAAATAATCCTGTAATTCTTTTGTCATTTCAAAAGCTGAATAATATACTTTATAATTTGTTTTATTTTTTGACATATACTACTCAATAGATTGATATTTACCATCTATTAAAGCAACTTCTTTTAGATGAATATCAAACTTTCTATAATCTTTTATTTGTTTTGTCTTCATAAAAAAATCAGTTAATTCTTTTGTAACTGATTTCTTACTGTATCCACCAACAATCATTGTTGTAATATGCCCATCATTATCTATAATTGCTCTATATGTCTTTTTCTTCATCTTGTTCTCTCCTTCTTAATTCTTCTTCCATTTCTTGATCTGCCCAATCAGCTACTTTGCAAGAACATATAGTAAATAATCCTATTATTATTAAAAATATAATTCCTAAAATTTTTCCTATCATAATAGTTTTCCTTTCTTACACCAATTAACTTTCTCCAAATAAAAAAATCACCGAAGTGATTTTATTTATAAACTGCCAAGTCTAAAGCAAGGGCAAATTTTATTACTGAGCTTTCTTTTATATGTTCAACCATATCTGGACCGCACTTAAAAACTTTTTCAAACACTTTTAATTTTATGCCATGAATAAAATGATCTTTAAAGAATCTTTTTTCATAGAAAGAGAAATCTTCGAGAATAGAATATATTTCATTTAACTTTTGTGCATACTTTCTCTCATATTCATCTTTTTTTTCTACATAAGATTCAATTGATGACTTAGGCACACCAGATGATTGAATCTTGATATCAAACAATTGTGAAGCAAGTGGAGGTGGCAGGACATTTCTATATTTAAATTTAATCATGTTTAAATCACCGATGTATTCTTCTACCCTCTCTCTTGTTTTCACATAGTCGAACATATCTAGTTCTTTCAAACTCAATAATTTCATATGCATCCCCCATTAAAATAAAAAGAAGAGAAATAATGGCAATTTAATAAAAGCTACTACTTCTCTTCTATTTTTATTCTTGACTTTGGTTTTAGAGGGTCGAAGGACTCTATAGATTTTTGTATCGATGATAAATATATCATCTTCTTATATACAATTAGTTCCATAAAGACCACTTCCAATCCCAGAAAACCATTTACATATAAATTGTCTATTATTATATATGTTTCTTGGAAAAAGTCAACAATAAATAAAAAAATGAAACAATTTGTATTTCTACATAATTATTTCATTTTACTATATTTTATCATACTGAAACTGTATTACAAGTGGTGAATTATATAGGTGTTTAGGGGGTGGAATTTTCACTTCAATCCCTTATTTTACAATGGTTTATGATATTCTTTTCATCATTTTCGTTTATAAATTTTTTTAACTCTTCAAAGTAGTTTTTAGCTTCTTCCTGATTATAAAACATTTTATATCTTAAAGAATCAGCTATTTCATCAGTAGATTTTATATTTATATAAACTTCAAATATTTTTCTATCTAGGCACATATCAAACATTACCTCTATGAAACCATTAAAAAATTCAACTTGGTAATCATCTAAGCAAGTTTTCTCATCTGCAAGAGTATCTTCATTAATGATTCGATAATTTTGCAGTTCTTCAATAACATCATTTATATCCATGCCTAACACCTCATTTGCAATGTATATAGTATTATAGCAATTTTTTATTATAGGTCAATAAAATTAAC
>JAIKVY010000263.1 GCA_024685275.1 Clostridia bacterium | reverse complement strand
ACAAGAAGCGACAATAAGCCTAAAATACCGAAAGAGGCAAATGATTGAATTATTGTATTGTTATACCAAATAAATCCTGATGAAATATTAAATGTTTTATCAGATGCTGCTGGGTCTGGAACTAAACCAACACCAAATATTGGAGATGAAGAATAATCAGATATTCCACGTTTCCAGAATGCCCAGATTTCCTGTTCAAATGTTGATTGTTGGAATAATTGAACAAACATTTCTCTAAATCTTTTATACATAAATGCAGCAATAAAGAATGTTAATCCAACAAGCATAATAAATGTGCATACCCACTCAAGTTTATGTATCTTTATATTTTTCAAGAAACAAATTAAAGCTACAATAGCAATAATAACTGCAACAAGAAGAGACATTCTTTGACTTAATAGAATTAAGAATATGCCAAATACATATGCTGGCCACAACCATAGGAATGATAATCTTTTTGGTTTTGTTGCCAAATATATACAAATAGGAATAGATCTTCCTAATATGTTTGCTAAATATGATGGATCTGCATAACCTGCGCTTAATTCAATTTGTCCGCTGATAACAGCAACTGGATTTCCCGAAGAAAAGATAACAAATAATAATTGTAGCGCTGCAATAATAGATGAACAGATAATAGCAGTACAAACAAGTTTAAGAGGGGCTCTTCTATCTTCATTACCCAAGCCAAGAGAGTAAAACATATAAAATGAAAGGAAGATAACAACAACACCAAAGATTATTGTAGGTAGTATTGCTTTAAGATCTCTATTTGGAATGATTACTCCACCTAAACAAATTGCGATTCCTAGAAAAATACAAGCGACTAAAAAACCATTTAATCTGCCAATCTTTTTGAAAGGTCTGAATCTAATCATGTTAATAATTAGACCTATAACAAATAATCCAAAACTAGCACCAGCTATGATTATGTTAATCTTAGTAACTTCTAGGTTTCTAAGTGGCTGAATTAAAGTAAATAATAAAATAAGTAAAGGCGATGTATCTTTACAAAAGATTAAGATTAAAAAGGCGAGAACAGCAATAAATGGTATAGCGTAGAAATTAATTTTTGTTATCCAGCATACATAAATATAAACGCATACGAGTATTGCAAAAAGAGGAGAATAGAAAAACTTTTTCCCACGAATACTTTGTAAAAAGTTGTTTTCTTTTACATCTTCTATATTGTTTTTAGTTCTCAAAATACTAACTATTTCCTTTCTTTGTATATTTTATATACAAAATCTACTATGTAGTATAAGTGAAAAACGTAATACTTGCAACTTTAAGGACTTTTAATATATCAAAAAGAAGAGAAAAACAGTAAACAATAATTGTAAAAAAATATAAACTGGAAGTTACTATTTCAAAAAAGTGCTGGAATTTACTTTTACAAATAATCAAACTGAATAATTAAAACTAGAACTTACTTTTACAAATTTCGCGCATTATTGATATGAAAATCTTTTTAAATTAAGATTGACAACAATTTTTGTGAAAATTATAATTTACATATGATTACGAAAAATTACTTTTATTTTGCATCATATTTTTATGGCTACTTTTATTTTGGTAGTCTCAATTAAGGTGCGGAGAAAAGTATTTTAGAATTAAAAACTAATGTTATATCCGCACTAAAAGGTGCGGATTTTTTAATTAAAACAAAAGGAGAAACACAAAATGATTATTACAATTAAAGGGAATGCAGACCAAAAACAAATTAATAATTTGTTATCATGGGTTGACAGTATGGGGTTAAAAACCAACTTATCAGTTGGTGAACATAGTACTATTATTGGTCTAGTTGGAGATACTACAAAGGTTGATATTGACTTAATTAGATCTTTAGAAATAGTTGAAGATGTAAAAAGAATTCAAGAACCATTTAAAAAAGCAAATAGAAAATTCCATCCAGAAGATACAATAGTTGACGTGGCTGGGCATAAATTTGGTGGAGGATTCTTTCCTGTAATAGCAGGCCCATGTTCAGTTGAAAGTTATGATCAAGTGTTATATATAGCAAAAGAAGTAAAAAAGTCAGGAGCAACAATTTTAAGAGGTGGTGCATTTAAACCAAGAACAAGCCCATATGCATTCCAAGGACTTGGGGAAGAAGGTTTAGATATTCTAGTAAATGTTAAAAAAGAAACTGGTATGCCAATAGTAACAGAATTAATGAGTGAAGATAAAATTCCTTTATTTAAAGATGTTGATATTATTCAAATTGGTGCTAGAAATATGCAAAACTTTGATTTACTTAAAGCTGTTGGAAGAACAGATAAACCAATAGTTTTAAAGAGAGGATTATCTGCAACAATGGAAGAATGGTTAATGTCTGCTGAATACGTTATGAGCGAAGGTAATAGCCAAGTTATTTTATGTGAAAGAGGAATTAGGACATATGAACATTACACAAGAAATACATTAGATTTATCAGCAATTCCTTTATTACATGAAAAAACACACTTACCAATTATTGTTGATCCATCTCATGCATCAGGTATTTCTAGATTAGTTAAACCAATGTCATTAGCAGCCGTTGGTAGTGGATGTGATGGTTTGATGATTGAAGTACATAATGATCCACCAAGAGCATTAAGCGATGGAGCTCAATCATTAAGACCAGATCAATTTGATGATGTAATGACAGTAGTTAAAAAGTTATTGCCAATGGTAGATAAGAAACTCAGTTAATCTAAAGGGGATAAAGATGATTATTACAATATATGGTCTAGGATTAATAGGTGGCTCTCTAGCAATAGCATTAAAGAACAAAACAGACAATAAAGTATATGCTTTAAATAGAACCAAGAGTGTTTTAGATAAGGCTATATTAGATGGATATGTTAATGGAGAAGCTACAACCAAAATATTAGAAAAGACAGATATCTTTATTTTTGCCCTATTTCAGAATGCAATAATTGAGAAAATGGAAGATATATGTAAACATCTTAAACCAAATGCAATAGTTACAGATATTTGTGGAACAAAGAAATCGATTTGTAAGGAAATGAGTAGGCTATCATCCCTTTATCCTAATTTACAATTTATTGGTGGACATCCAATGGCAGGTAAAGAAGTTTGGGGAATGGATAACGCTACAGAAGATTTGTTTGTAAATGCATATTCAATTCTAGTTCCTGTGGTAGCAGATAATAAATCAATTGATACACTTAAAGAAATGTATTTAAAACTTGGTTGTAAAGATGTCGTTATAACCACACCAGAAAACCACGATGAATTAATATCATATACATCTCAATTAGCTCATGTTGTATCATGTTCATATATACTTAATCCGTTATCTCAACAAACAGAAGGTTTTTCTGCTGGAAGTTTTAAAGATATGACAAGAGTTGCTAAGTTATCATCTAAAATGTGGACAGAATTGTTTTTAGATAACAAAGAGAATTTAATAAATCAAATTGATAATTTGATGGGAAATTTGCAAAATATAAAAGAAGCAATAGAAAAAAATGATGATAAATCTTTGTATGCAATATTAGAAGAAGGAAGAAAAGCAAAAGAAGAATCGTTAGAAAGAAGTAAAAACAAAACAAAGTAAAATGAGGAATAGATGAAAACTATAACATTAAAAACTGAAAGTAAAAATTCAACTATATACATAGGAAAATCGATATTGAACAATATTGGAGATATATGTTTTGAAAAATTACCAAAAGCCAAAAAGATATTAGTTGTAACAGATTCAAATGTGGCTAAGATTTATTTGGAAAAAGCAATTAAGATTCTTAAAGAAAAGGATAAAGCAAATATATACTCAATCAGTTTTGAAGCTGGCGAGAAAAGTAAAAATTTAAATGTATATTCAGATATAATTAAAGCAGCAGCAATGCTTCAGTTTACTAGAGATGATGCCTTTATTTCTTTAGGCGGTGGAGTATGTGGAGATATCACTGGATTTGCAGCAGCAACATACATGAGAGGTATTAAATATATTCAAATACCAACCTCGTTACTTGCTGCAATTGATGCTTCAATTGGAGGAAAAACAGGCGTTGATATCAAAGAAGGAAAGAATTTAATCGGAGCGTTTTGGCAACCAGAAGCAGTTATATTTGATACCGAAACGCTAAAAACATTACCAGAGATGGAATATAAGAATGGGCTTGGAGAAGCAATCAAATATGCTATATTAGATGGTGGTGATATTTGTAAAATATTAAAAACAGGATTGGATGAAAACAATATAGAAGATTTTGTTTATTTATGTGCTCAGTCAAAAGTTAATATAGTAGAAAAGGATGAAAAAGAAGGAAGTATTAGGGCTCTTTTAAATCTTGGACACACAATAGGACATGCTGAAGAAGCAGTATCTGAATATTCTATTCAACATGGAATGGCAGTAGCAGATGGAATCTTAGTTATGGTGCATGCAGCAAAAAAGAATAAAGAAATTACTGAAGAAGAATATAAAGAAATTAAATCTTTAATAGAAAAATATGATGTAGGTACAGGTATTAATTTTTCATTAGATACATTGATGCCTTTTGTTTTCCATGATAAAAAAGCTAAAAATGACGGAATAAATGTTGTAGTGATTAAAGGCATTGGGAAATGTGAAATTAAGAAAATGTCATTCGAAGAATTTGGAGAATATATTAAATGAATGTAGTAATTTGTCCAAAAGCAACATATCAAGGAGTTATTTCTGCGCCAACATCTAAATCAGAAGCGCATAGAATGCTCATTTGTGCTGCTCTTTCAGATTCTGAAACAAAGATATATGGACAATTCAGTAATGAAGATATAAAAACAACAATAAATGTATTAAAACAACTAGGTGCTAGCATTGAAACTAATGATAAATATTTGGTGGTTAAGCCAATACGTAATTTAGATAATCAAGAAAATATACACATATTTGCCAATGAAAGTGGATCAACTTTAAGGTTTATTATTCCAGTTATTGCTATCCTTAATAAAAGTGTAGAAATAGATGGACGTGAAAGATTAAGAGAAAGACCAATTAAAGAAATAATTGATTGTTTAAAAGAACAAGGAATAACATTTTCTGGTGAAAAGTTACCACTTAAAATGAGTGGAAAAGTTAATGAATATAACTTTAGAATTGATGCATCAAAATCATCACAATATATTTCAGGATTATTACTTGCTGGTGGATTTATAAAAGAAGATGTGAATATTGAAGTAACAAGTGAAATAGTATCTTCTGAATATATAGATATTACCATTGATATAATGAATAAATTTGGTGTAAAGGTAGAAAAGAATGGAAATAAATATGTTGTAAAAGGACAATATAAATCTCCCAAAGAAATAAATTGTGCTGGAGATTGGAGTGGAGCAACGTATATGTTTATTCTTGGCCTCATGGGTAAAGTTACTGTAAAGAACTTAGATATCAATACAAAACAAGGCGATAAAAGAATACTAGATGTTTTAAGAACAGTTGGAGCAAAAATTGAGGTTAGCAATAATGAAATAACAGTAGAGAAAGGACAATTTAATCCATTTAATATTGATGCTGATGCTAATATTGATATGGTTCCAGCTTTAGCTAGTTTAGCTTCAATTTGTAATGGGGTTAGTGAAATAAGAAAGACAGAAAGATTGAAAATAAAAGAAAGTGATAGACAAAAAGAAACAATAAAGATGTTAGAATCATTTGGGGTTAAATGCTGGTTAGAAGAAGAAACGATTAAAGTAAATGGTGGTATAAAGGCTAATCCTGAATGTATTACATTACCAAATGATCATAGGATAGCAATGGCAACAGCATTGTTATGTTCATTTATTAATGAAAAGACAACTCTTATTGGAATGGAATGTATAAATAAATCATATCCACAGTTTTTAGAGGATTATAAATCTCTTGGAGGGAAAGTAGATGTACTCAATTTTTAATACATTTAATATGCAAATATATGGTGCAAGCCATGCTGATAAAATAGGGGTAAAAATTAATAATTTCCCTAATAATCAAGAAATTGATTTGGAAAAATTACAAACATTTGTTGATAGAAGAAAAGGAACAAATAGCCCATGGAGTACACCAAGAATAGAAGAAGATAAGGTTATTTTTGAAAAGGGAATAAATGGAAATAAAACAGAAGCAGAAATAGATGCATATATTGAAAATAACAATCAAAAATCATCTGATTATTCGCCATATGAAAAAACACCTAGACCATCACATTCTGATTATGTCGCTATAATTAAAGATAAGGAAAAAGTTGATTTGAGAGGTGGCGGAAGATTTTCTGGAAGAATGACAGCTCCTATTTGTATAGCAGGAGGAATTGCAATTCAAATATTAGAAAAATATGGAATTGAAATTGCTGCATATACTAAGAAAATTGGAAGTGTTGAATCAATGGGATATGATGATAAAGAAATTACAATTAATGAATGTAAAAATCTTAAAGCACCATTTGCTATTACACATAATGATGAAATGATAGAAGAAGTACTTAAAGCTAAAGAAAAAGGTGATAGTGTCGGTGGACAAATAGAATGCATCATTTTTAATATGATCCCAGGAGTTGGAAATAATTTATTTGAAGGATTAGAAGGAAGATTGGCAGCGGCATTATTTGGAGTACCTGCTGTTAAAGCTGTTGAATTTGGAAAAGGAACTAAGCTAGCCCAAATGAACGGAAGCGAAGCTAATGATCCATTTGTAATGGCAGGAGAAAAGGTTATAACCAAAACAAATAATAATGGTGGAATTAATGGTGGAATCTCAAACGGAATGCCAATTACTACGAGAGTAACAATTAAACCCACGCCATCAATTTCAAAAGAACAAGATACAGTTAATTTAGAAACAAAAGAAAACACAAAGATAGTTATAAAAGGAAGGCATGATGCTTGTATTGTTCCAAGGGCAATACCAGTTGTAGAAAGTTGTTGTGCATTAGTTATACTTGATGCACTAGTTGAAGAGGGGTTTATTAAATAACCAGCAAGGAGAAAAGTAAAATGGACTTAAATGAAATTAGAAAGCAGATTGATGTTGTTGATGATGAAATTGCAAAATTGTATGAAAAAAGAATGCAATTAGGAAAAGAGGTAGCAGAAGAAAAGAATAAGAAAAATATACCAATAACTAATCTTCAAAGAGAAAGAGAGATAATATCTAGAGTTACAAAAGATATGCCTGATGAAATAAAGTTATATGCAAAGAGAGTATATGAAACATTATTTGAAACATCTAAAGCATATCAATCAGAATTTTCTGTTATTGATTCGAAAGTAACTAAAGAAATAACAAAGGCATTAGCACAATCAAAAGAGTTTCCTTTATCAGCAAAGGTTGCTTGTCAAGGTGTAGAAGGAGCATATGCCATGAGCGCTGCAACAAAAATGTTCCAAATACCAGATATTGTATATTTTAAAGATTGGGATGCTGTGTTTACTTCTGTTGAAAAAGGATTTTGCGAATATGGTGTATTACCAATAGAAAACAGTTTAGTTGGTAGTGTTAATAAAGTATATGATTTAATTAAAAAACATAACTGTTATATAGTTGGTGGCGTTAAATTAAAAGTATCTCATAGTTTATTAGTTAAGAAAGGAACAAAATTAGAAGATATTAAGGAAATAATTTCACATGAACAAGCAATTGCTCAGTGCGAAAAATATATAAAATCTTTAAATAAAGATATTAAAGTAACCACTTGTTTAAATACTGCATTGGCAGCGGAAATAGTATCTAAGTCAGATAGAAATGATTTAGCTTGTATTTCATCAAGTGTATGTAAAGATATATATGGACTTGAAAGTTTAGGAGAAAACATTCAGGATAATAAGAGCAATTTTACTAGATTTATTGCTATTTCAAAAGAAATGAAAATATTTAATGGAGCAGATAAAATATCTATTATGGCAAATTTAAAACATGAGCCAGGATCATTAAATAGAATATTAAATGAATTTTCGACATTGGGATTAAATTTAACAAAACTTGAATCAAGGCCATTAGAGGGTTCACCATTTGAGTTTACATTTTATTTTGATTTCGATGGAGATATTAAAAAAGTATCAGTTCAAAATTTAATTGCAAATCTTGAAAGAGAAACAACAGAATTGATGTTTTTAGGATGTTATAAAGAATTAATATAAAGGTAGAAATGATTGGTTTAATAGGAGAAAAATTATCACATTCAAAATCAAAAGAAATACATGAAAGATTTCTTTGTCCAGAATACAGAATCGTTGAGTTAAAGAAAGATGAAATTCCTGACTTTTTGAAAAATGATGAGTATATTGGATTTAATGTAACAATACCATATAAGCAAACAATAATGCCATTTCTAGATTCAATAAGTGAAGAAGCACAATTAATTGGAGCGGTTAATACAGTATATAAAAAAGATGGTAAGTTATATGGATATAACACAGATGCTGGTGGAATGATGTGTGCTCTAGAGAATGCTCATATAGATTGTAAAAATAAAAATGTGCTTATTTTAGGAACAGGAGGAACAAGTAAAACTGCAACTTTTGTTGCTAATAAATTAGGAGCAAAAACAGTTTCAATTGTTGGTAGAACATCAGATATTAACTATGAAAATGTATATAGCAAGCGTGCTGAAACTGAAGTAATTATAAACACAACACCAGTTGGAATGTATCCAAATATAAATGCAAAACCAATAGAGATAAAACAATTTAAAAAGCTAGAAGGTGTTTTTGATTGCATATATAATCCATTCCAAACCCAATTAGTTAAAGAAGCAATAGAATTAAATATAAATACAAGTAATGGACTTAGAATGTTAGTAGATCAAGCTAGATTAGCAGAAGAAATCTTTTATAATACAAAAATACCAAAATCTAAGACAGAAGAAGTTTTAAAAGATATTGAAAAAATCTTAAGCAACAATTAATATATTATATTACATAGGAATTCTTCAAACATTCTTCGAAAGAAAACTAAGACATATATTTATTAGGAGTAAAATGGAAGAAAGAAAAGAAACAAACAACGAAGAAAAAGTAGTTAATGACGAAATTAAAAATACAAATGAAAACCTTGATAACAAAGTAGTAGAAGATAAAACTACACAAAACGAGGAAGGTGATAATAAAGAAGTTGAAATCGACAAAAATTCTTTAATATTCAAAATGGCAGATTTTTATTTCGGACATTTTAATGTGCTTTTCCCAATAATATTAGTTTTAACAGCTGGAATAATTGGATTATTGATAGCATCAATAGTATTAAAATGGTGGTGGGTGCTAGCAGTTTGTGCTGTTCTTTTATTATTGTTCATTCCTTTATCAGCAGTTTCTATAAAGTTCTATAGACAAATAGGGAAATTTAGAATAATAAATAAAATATTAGATAAAGAATTTAAATCATGGCAAAAAACACATCCAGATATGGATATTGAATATTGGAAAACATATGTTTTACCATCAATAGCATCTGACCTCGGATTAGTATCTGTAAGAAAAGATTCAGATAATGCAACACCAAATGGTTAAAACAAAATACAAAACAAAAGATTCCCAAACCAAAACAAATAGAAACCTATTTATTTGTTAATGCGTATGTTAGAAATTCTTTTGCCAGACTGCTTGCTTTAATATTATTCAATGCCTCATCTTTGGTAAAAAGAGAAAATGAATCTATTTCATAATTAGGCGAAATTTTACCTGAAGCATGAACTGTGTAGTTTAAAATTAGAGTATTACTTTTTTCAAAATAGCTTGTTTTATTAAATGAATAACTATCAACAGTTAATCCTAGTTCTTCTTTTATTTCTCTAACGACAGCAGATTCTGCTGTTTCTCCTAAGTTTACATAACCAGCTACTAGAATATAAAAATCTCGTCCATATTGTTTTACTAGAATAATTTTATCAGTATTTTCGTAAAAGATAACACAACTAACAGCTACATTAAATTTTGGAAAGACATATTTATTACAATTTTCACAGAACGGAATTATTCCCTCATGTTCAAGTTCTTTTTCAATTAATTTATGTCCACACTCAGGACAAAAGCCATTTATTTTTAAATATTCCATTTGTTATGCCTCACAATTTTATAATATTTATTATAACATAATTACCAATTATGTAATTTATAAAATCAATCAAATATGCTAACATATGTATAGGTAGAAAAATGATATTAGAAGATGATGTAAAAAAGATTTTTGATGAAACGAAACTTCCGCCAAAGAAGATATTAAATGAACTTATGCTTGGTGGAAAGAAAATTCTTTTAAACAAAGGAGAAAATTTCTATCCAGAAGAAGATGGAGATTATATCTTTGTTAAAAGAGGAATAATTAATGTATATTTTTTATCAGAAGATTGGCAAAATTCAGCAATCGCATATAGAATTGGTAGAAATAAAAGTTCATATCTTAGTATAAATCTAGCCTATATTGCTAAAACAAATGTAGAAATCATGTATTTTTCTAAAGATGTTTTAAATAAAGCATTTTTAAATAATCAAGTACAAGAATACTATTTAATGAAGAATCAGGCGGAGATTTTTTATGAAATAATAAACAATGTAAATAGCATGTATTTTGGTAGCGTTGAGAAGAAAATAGCAACGTATTTAATGAAAGAATATGAAACGCTAAAGAGAAATAAAAAAATAGATCCGAATGATGAAAATGTTGTTATCAAAACAACGCATGAAACAATAGCACAAAATATTGGATCAGCAAGAGAAGTGGTTAGTAGAAAACTAGCCGAAATTCAAGACTCTGGTATTGTAGAATTGGCTCGTGGAAGAATAATAATATTAGACAAAGAAAGCCTAAAAAAATATACATCAAACAAAGGCAAAATAAGATAATCTTAAATATATAATAACATTTAATAAAAACGAAGGGCTGTTCAAAAACCTAAGTAATGAACAGTCCTTTTTATTTGTGGATGACATAACGCGGGTTTACAATATCTTGCTTAAATTTCGCTTAATATCTTACTTAAAAATGATACTAAATATAAACGAGGCCCTTTAAAAATAAGAGAGCCTCGCACTTTTAGTTAATAGATAGAATATATTTTAGTTTATATCAAAGAAACCAAGAGTTTTTAATGAATCAAGGAATTGTGAAATATAATCAAATGTTGTTACTGACCATTGGAAACCTTTTCTATACAAGATTTGATTTGTAAATCCTGTGTCAGCTGTTGGAATAACAGGTGGCTTGATATTTGCTTTTCCTTTATATGCAAGCATACTTGTTAAAACTTGCGCAATCTTTGGATCATTTTCAGCTTCATTCATTCTAGCAACGAATTTCTCAACTTCAACAGGTGTAACGGTTAATCCATTATCTGTCATTGTCTTTAATATATCAGCAAAGAATATCTTGTGATGATTCAATGAATGGAAGACGGTGCATTCATCTGGAGTTGATACAAGTTTAAGTATAGCAGTAGCAACATTATCTATTGGTGAGAATTCCATAGTTTGATCTAATTGTGTATATGGAACACAACCAAGTAAATAGAATGATTTTAATCTTCCCATTGATGAGTTTGTACTGTAATTGATTTGGAATTCACCATCACAATTTCTTGGAGCTAAGTTACCAACTCTCATTATCTTAGCTTTTAATCCATTAGTTGCAACTTGTTCTAAGATATATCTTTCAGCTAAGAATTTTGAACGAACATATTTATTGCTCAATGCTTGTCCTAAATATAATTTTTGTTCGTTAGCACTTAAAACTGGAGTTGCATCTGGAGATAGGGCACACTTAATAGTACTTGCTGTTGATACTTGTACGAATTTAACATTATGTTTTAAACAGTACTTAATTAAGTTAACAACACCACCTACATTTACTTCTTCTATTTCATTTCCAACAGAGAAGTGTTTAACAACAGCAGCACAGTTTATGATAGCATCGATATCTTTCCATGTCTTATCATCTATATTTAAATCTTTTGTTATATCGCCTTCAACAACAATTATTCTGTTACCAAATAGAGAAGCATAATCGTGTTCAAAGTAGTAGAATAGTTGCCCTCTTAGACGTCTTTCGGCACTCATATCGCCTTTGCCACGAAGCAAGCAATATGCTTTTCCAGTATAGTTTTCTAAGAATTCATGTAAGATATGTATTCCTAAATATCCAACTGGACCAGTTAATAAGATATTATTAACTTCACTAGATTTGCCTTTTAAGAATGATTCTAATGTGTTCTTCTTTAACACTTCATCTATTTTCGAGTAATCATAATCTGATACTTCTTT
>JAIKVY010000143.1 GCA_024685275.1 Clostridia bacterium | reverse complement strand
AGTTGTTCTAAATTTACAAGAACATCTTTTATTTTTTCTGAGAAAATATAATCCCTTATTAAAAATGATTTTTCTTTTGCTGATTGACTAAAACATATTCCTAAATTTGTTGTTTTGCTAGATAGGCTTCTAACATATTTGGGGTTAATCCACAATACTATTCTTTCATATTCAAGATTTTCATAGAAACTTGGTCTATGCAAATTATCAGGCGAAATTAATAAAATATCACCTGGTAACAGTAAATACTCCATATTGTCAATTACATAGGATACTTTTCCAGAAATGAAATAATATAATTCATAAAAGTCATGGCTATGCAAATCTACTTCTTTCAAATACTTATCCCTATAATGAGTTATTTCATAACTATTCCCTGTCATGATTTGATTCGTTGTATTTGGTGATGAGTATATTTGATTTTTCATATTGTGTTTCCCATTTATATACTTGTATATAATTTAAACAAAAATAACAACTTTTGCAATCTTTTTGACAAATTATTCTATTTTCTTTTATATAATTGCGTTTTAAAATTGATGTATAAGAATATGATATCTAAAAGGAGGGCTTAAATATGGATAGAACATTTATGTCAGATGATTTTTTGTTAAATAGTGAACTTGCCAGAGAAATATATGACAATATCAAGAATTTAAAAATATATGATTATCATTGTCATTTATCACCAAAAGAAATTGCTGAAAACAAGGTTTTTTATAACCTAACTGAATTATGGCTCATTGCAGATCACTATAAATGGCGTGTTATGCGTAATGCTGGTGTTAGTGAAGAATTCATAACTGGAAAAGATAATGACTATGAAAGATTTGTGAAGTTTTGTGAAGTTTTACCTAATTTTATTAATAATCCAGTATATCATTGGGCTCATCTTGAATTAAAAAAATATTTTGGAATTACTCTTCCAATTAATAAAGAAAATGCTAAAACTATTTGGGATTTAACAGTTGATAAAATGAAAGATGAATCATTTAGTGCACAAAATTTAATAAAAATGTCTAATGTTGATACTATTGTTACCACTGATGATCCATCAGATTATTTAGTATATCACAAAATGATTAAAAAGCTTGGATTGCCTTTTGATGTTCTTCCTGGATTTAGAACAGATAATCTACTCCACATTAGTAATAGTGGCTTTGTTAAATATATTAATGACAACTTTGATAAGCCAAGAACATTTGATGAACTTTTGGCAAGAATTGAAGAAAGACTCAATTATTTTGTTGAAAATGGTTGTAATATTGCTGACGTATCTTTTGCTGATTTCCCTTTGGGTTTTGAGTTATATGATGTAGCTAATGATGCATTTAAAAAGAGAATGACTGGTCAAAAACTTATGCCAAATGAAAGAAATGAATATATGTTCTGCCTATTAGTTAGATTAGCAGGCATGTTCAAGAAAAAAGGGATCGTTATGCAATATCATATTGGCGTGGAAAGAAATGTTAATTCAAAAAGATTTCTTGATATTGGCCCTGATTGTGGAATTGATAGCCTTTCAAATACTTGTGATATAAAAGTTGGTGGATTACTTTTAAATACAATAGAAAAAAATAGTGGTTTACCAAAAACAATTTGTTATACCTTAAATCCTAATTCATATTACCCATTAGCTAGTATGATTGGTGACTTTGCCGGAGAAATACAAGGTAAAATGCAACTTGGTGCAGCTTGGTGGTTTTTAGATCATAAAGATGGCATTATTGAACAACTAAAAATATTTTCACAAACATCTGGACTTGGATTATTTAATGGTATGTTAACTGATTCAAGAAGTTTTACTTCATATGCTAGACATGATTATTTTAGAAGAATCCTATCTTCTTTCTTAGCTACATATGTTGAACGTGGTGAATATCCTAAAGAAAATGTAATTAACTTAGCTCAAAATATTTCGTATTTTAATGCTAAGAGATATTTTAATATAGATTAAATTTGGAGAATAATAGTATGAAAATGACTTTTAGATGGTATGGCATTGATGACAAAATAAAGCTTGAATATATTAGACAAATTCCTAATATGTATGGAGTTGTTACTGCTATATATGATGTCCCTGTTGGAAATGTATGGCCAGAAGAAAAAATTGCAAATCTAAAAAATATTTGTAATGAAAATGGCTTAACTATGGAAGTAATTGAAAGTGTTCCTGTTCATGAAGATATTAAACTAGGTTCTGGTAAAAGAGATGAATATATTGATAATTATTGCCAAAATATTCGTAATCTTGCTAAATATGGTGTTAAATGCATTTGTTATAACTTCATGCCTGTTTTTGATTGGACAAGAACTCAATTAGATAAAATTGCAGTTGATGGTTCAACATCTCTTGTTTATTACGCTGACCAATTAAAAAACATGGATCCTAGAACTGGTGATTTAAATTTACCTGGCTGGGATGCTAGCTACAAAAAAGAAGAATTAATATCTTTACTCGATAAATATAAAGAAATTGATGAAGAAAAGATGTTTGAAAATTTAATCTATTTCTTAAAGAGAATTATTCCTGTATGTGAAGAATGTGGTGTTAATATGGCAATACATCCAGATGATCCACCATGGAGCATCTTTAATTTACCAAGAATTATTACATGCGAAAAGAATATAGATAGAATGCTTAAAGAAGTTGATTCTCCATGTAATGGATTAACATTTTGTGTTGGTTCACTTGGCGCCAGTAAAAATAATGATATTGTTAGATTAGTTGATAAGTATTCAAAAATGGGCAGAATTCACTTTATGCATATTAGAAATGTAAAACTAGTTGAAAATGGATTCGAAGAAACAGCACATGCTCAAAGTTATGGTTCTATGGATATAGTAAATATTGTTAAAACTTTATATAAGAATAACTTTGATGGATATATTAGACCAGACCATGGAAGAATGATTTGGGGAGAAACTGGTAAACCTGGATATGGCCTATTTGATAGAGCTTTAGGTGCAGTATATATTAATGGAATTATTGATTCACTTAAATATTAAAATTGGAGGAAGATATGTTAGATTTAAAAAATAAGGTTGTTGTTATAACAGGAGCTGGTGGAGTTATTTGTAGTGGCATTGCAGAAAATTTAGCACAATACAATGCAAAAATATGTCTATTAGATCTTAACTATGATGCAGCAAATGAAGTTGCTGAAAGAATAAATGCAAATGGCGGCATGGCAAAAGCATATAAGGCAAATGTATTAGAAAAGGATACATTAATTAAAGTTAAGGAATCTATACATGCTGATTTTGGCACATGCGATATATTAATTAATGGCGCTGGTGGTAATAATAAGAGAGCTACAACAAACAACGAAGTATTCTCTAATGACACATTTTTAAAAGACGATTTCTTTTCCTTAAATGAAGATGGCGTTAGATTTGTTTTTGATCTTAATTTCCTAGGAACATTTTTACCTACTCAAGTATTTGCACAAGATATGATTGGAAAAACAGGTTGTTCTATTTTGAATATTTCTTCAATGAATGCTTTTACTCCTCTAACAAAAATTCCAGCATACAGTGGAGCTAAAGCTGCTATATCTAATTTTACTGAATACTTAGCTACATATTTTGCTCCAGCTAATATACGTGTAAATGCAATTGCTCCTGGATTCTTTGTAACAAAGCAAAATAAAGATTTATTGTTTGATAAAGATAACAACCCTACTCCAAGAACAAAGAAAATACTTAATGCTACCCCTATGGGAAGATTTGGAAAAGTTGAAGAATTATTTGGAGCTGTTAATTTACTTCTATCAAGTGAAGATGCTTCCTTTATTACTGGTGTCGTTATTCCTATTGATGGCGGATTTAATGCTTATTCAGGAGTGTAAAATGAACTACGAATTTTTAAAAAATAATAAGATTATTCCTGTTGCAGTTTTTAACAATATAGATGAAGTTTTAGATAAAAGCACAGCTTTATTAAATGGTGGTATTAGTGCTATTGAAGTTACATTTAGAACAGATTGTGCTAAAGATGCAATTAAATTATTAACTGAAAAATTACCTAATATGTTTGTTGGAGCTGGAACTGTTTTAAATAGAAAACAAGCTATTGATGCAATTAATGCTGGAGCTAAGTTTATTGTAAGCCCTGGTATCAGTTATGAAGTTATAGATGTATGTAAAGAAAAAGATATTCCATATATTCCTGGGGTTATTACTCCAACAGAAATAACAGAAGCTATTAATTTAGGATTTAATATTTTAAAATTCTTCCCTAGCGAAGCTTTTGGTGGAATAAAAACTTTAAAGAATTTAGCACCAGTTTTTCCACAAGTTAAATTTTTACCAACTGGTGGTATTAACTATGACAATGCTAAAGAATATCTTGATAAACCATTCATTGTTGCTATAGGTGGTAGTTGGATGATGAAAGGAAATAAATTTGAAATTGAAAAATTAACTAAAGAAGCTGTTTCTTTAATTAAATAATGAGGAGATTAAATAATATGAAAGTAGTTACTTTTGGTGAAATAATGTTAAGACTTGCCCCATTTGGGTATTTGAGATTTTTACAAGAACCTTCATTTCAAGCAACTTTTGGTGGTGGTGAAGCAAATGTAGCTGTTTCCTTATCTAATTTTGGAATCGATACTAAATTTGTAACAAAATTGCCTAATAATGATATTGCGTTAGGTTGTGTTAGAGAATTAAATAAATATGGCGTTGATACATCTAGTATTTCTTTTGGCGGAGATAGAATGGGAATATATTTCCTTGAAAAAGGTGCTTCTATGCGTGGTAGCAAGGTTATATATGATAGAAAATATTCTTCAATTAGTATGGCTAAAAAAGAAGATTTTGATTGGGATACAATATTAAATGATTGTACGCTTTTCCATTTTACTGGTATTACTCCAGCTATTTCTGATTCACTAGCTGAAATTACTTTAGAAGCAGTTAAAACTGCAAAGAAAAAAGGTATTACTGTATCATGTGATTTAAACTATAGAAAAAAGTTATGGTCAAAAGAAAAAGCAAATAAAGTTATGTCTTCTTTAATGCCATATGTTGATATTTGTATTGCTAACGAAGAAGATGCTCAAGATGTATTTAATATTTCAGCAAATGCTGATTTAAATGCTGGAAAACTTGATAGAGGTAGATATGAAAGCGTTGCTAAGCAATTAGTTGATATGTTTAATTTTAAGAAAGTTGCAATAACTTTAAGAGAATCTATTTCTGCTAATGATAATAACTGGGGGGCTATGATCTATTCAAATGGCGTAGCTAACTACTCTAAAACATACAGCATTAGAATTGTTGATAGAGTTGGTGGTGGAGATAGCTTTGGAGCTGGCTTAATCTACTCTCTTTTAAATAATTATTCAGATAAAGATGCAATTGAATTTGCAGCTGCTGCTAGTGCTTTAAAACAAACAATTGAAGGAGACTTTAGTTTAATAAGTGTAAACGAAGTTGAATCTTTAGTTTCTGGAAATATTGGTGGAAGAGTTCAAAGATAAAGGAAAATATATGTTAAATTTTGGTATTATTGGCGTTGGTAGAATGGGTATAATCCATGCAAAAAATATATACGAAGGACATTTAAAAGATGTTCATCTTCAAGCCATTTGCGATATTGATAAAAAGGTATTAACCAAATGTAAAAGATTATTTAAAAAGGTAAACACATATGAAAAATATGAAGATATGATAGCAAATGAAAAATTAGATGGTGTTATTATTGCTACTCCACACTATTTACACAAAGATCAAGCAATATATCTAATTAATCATGGCGTTAATACTTTGATTGAAAAACCATTATATCCAAATGTAAATGGAATTGATGAAATAATAAAAAAGGCAGCAAATAGCAAACTTGTTTTAGGTGTATCGTATAATCAAAGATCTAATCCATTATACAAAAAGGCAAAAGAATTGATTGAAAAAGGTGCTATTGGAAAAATTAACTATGCTAATTTTACAATTACAAGTTGGTATAGAGCTCAATGCTATTACAATCAAGGTGGCTGGAGAGGTTCATGGTCTGGTGAAGGTGGTGGAGCTTTAATTAATCAATGCGTTCATCAAATTGATATATTACAAAATATTCTAGGAATACCAAAAAGTGTTTTAGCTACATGTAAAACTGTAAATAGAAATATCACTGTTGAAAATGATGTATTAGCAATTTTAAAATATGAAGATTTTAATTGTACTCTACTTGTTTCAAATCATGATCTTTGTGGCAAAACAGAATTTGAAATCTCTGGTGACAAAGGAAGAATTACGATTGATGAAACTTCTATGCTTATACAAACCCATATAGATGAAAAAATAGTTAATAGAGAAACAACAGATGGATATGGCAAATGCGAAGTATTCAAAAAGAAATACTCATATGGACAAACTAATATTTCATTTGATGCTAAATATGGACAACAATTACACTCTTTAGAAAAATTCAGAGATGCGATAAATAAGAAAGGTTCCGTTTTAGCTACAATTAATGAAGGATTAAATGCAGTTGAGATTATAAATGGAATATATCTCTCATCAGATAATAATAAAGAAATAGATTTACCTGTTGATAGAAAAGAATATAAAAAATTCATAAATAAGAAAATGGAGGAAGAAAAAAATGTTAGACGTTAAAATTTCTGGTTTTTATGACGAAGTATCATCAAATTTAGATGAACAAATTAATTTAATCAAGGATTTAGGAGAAAGTTATCTTTGCCCAAGAAGTATCGATGGTAAAAATATTGCTGATTATACTTTTGAAGAATTTAAAGAAAAAATATATCCAAAACTTCAAGAAAATAATATAAAGTTTTCTTCTATTGGATCACCTATTGGAAAAGTTGGTATCAATGATGAAGAAGGATTTGAAAAACAAAAGAATCAACTAAAAGAATTAGTTAAAATAGCTGAATTAATGAATTGCGAATACATACGTATATTTTCTTTCTATTATGGCGATGAAGATCCATACAAATATACTGAAAAAGTTATTGATAGATTAAAAGAATTCTTAGAAATTGTTAAAGGCACAAGTGTTAAATTAATGCATGAAAATGAAAAACTCGTATATGGGGATGAGCCAGCAAGAGTTCTAATAATTAAACAAAATATTGATGATCCTAATTTTGTATTCTGTTTTGATGCAAGTAATTATGTTCAATGTAATGTTGATGTTAAATCTGCCTTTGATCAACTTAAAGATATAACAGTTTACTATCATATTAAGGATTGTGGAGAATATAAAGTTGAGGTTCCTGTTGGGCTTGGTTTAGGTTGCTATGATTACATTATTGAACAATTAGACAAGAGAGATTATAAAGGCTTTATGACTCTTGAACCACACACATGGAAGTATGCTATTTTTAAAGCTCCAGTTAATTTATTCCCATTTTTAATGTTCTTTAAAATGGATTACTTTAAGACATTTAGAGCAGTAGATAAAAAATTAGGACTAAGTTATTTTAAATTTTTATCAAGAAAAGATGTATTTGTTCTTCAATACAATAACTTAAAGAAATTATTAGAAACTAAAGGACAAGCAAAATAAGGAGATACACTATGGAAAAGAAAGTTATTAAATATGGATTAGTTGGTTTTGGGAAACAAGGATCTTTTTATGCAAAAGTTATTTTTAATAAGTTTTCATTTTTAAACCCAGATGCAAAATTGGCTGCTATTTGTGATATTGATGAAAAAAGATTAGAAGAAGCAAAACGTCTTTATCCTAAGATTCCTACATTTACAGATTACAAAGAAATGTTTAAATCAGGTTTAATTGATGTCGTTATGGTAGAAACTCCTCATTATATTCACCCAACCATAGTAATTGATGCTTTTAATAGTGGCTTGAATGTATTATGTGATAAACCTGCTGGAGTATATACTAAGCAAGTTAGAGAAATGAATGAAGAAGCAGAAAAACATCCAGAGTTATTATTTGGCTTAATGTTTAACCAAAGAACAAATCCATTATATATAAAAGCTAAAGAATTAATTGATTCAAATAGACTTGGAAAATTAACAAGAATTGTTTGGATTATCACTGATTGGTATAGACCAGATGCATATTACAATCAAGGCGGCTGGAGAGGCACTTGGAATGGCGAAGGCGGTGGTGTATTAATAAACCAATGTCCTCACCAATTAGACCTATTTACTTGGCTAGCAGGCCTACCTGTTTCTGTTACAGCAACAGCTAAAACTGTTGGAAGAAATATTGCAGTTGAAAATGATGTTTCTGCTGTGTGTGAATTTGCTAATGGTGCTACTGGTGTATTTATTACTTCTACCCACGATGCTCCAGGAACAAACAGATTAGAAATAACTGGTGAAGGTGGAAAAATCGTAATTGAAAATGATACTTTAGTATTTACTGAAAATGAACAAATGGAATCAGAATTTTCAAAAACAAATACAGTATTTATGGGAAAACCAAAAACAAAAGTAACCAAAATGAACGGATACATTGGTTATCTTAAAAACCTTAAAAAACAACCACCTCAACATGTTGGTATTGTTAGAAATTATACAGATTTCCTATTAAAGAAAACTGATAAATTTATTGCTCCAGGAAAAGAAGGAATTATTGGATTAACATTTTCTAATGCTATTCATCTTTCTGCTTGGACACACAAAACAGTTACTCTTCCATTAGATGAAGAAGAATTCATTAAAGAACTAGAAAAACGTAAAGAGGAAGAAAATAAAAATAATTTAGGAATTTAAAATACTATTTACGAATATAATAATGTAGCCATAAAGAGTGTGACGAGGGACAAGCCCAGAGACTCACCAGCAACCTACTTTTATGAAAGGTGCTAAAGCTTGAATGATGGACGAAATAATACTAGTTAACCTCAAGTCCATCAGCCGATGGACTTATTATTTTGTCTTCTCCTAGTGGCTATTAAATTAGGAGGAATTATGAAAAAATTATTTAATGAAATGTATGGTTTAGTTATCAATGATGGAGAAAAATCTGCTCTCCACAATCTATGTGTTAAGTATAATATCCCTATTACTTATCCTGAATTATTTAGTGATAGTACTGAATATAATCTTTGGGGAATTAATAACGATGGTATTGGCTTATTAGGAACATTTATGATGAACAAATTGCCAAAAGATAAAATCATCCATGGCGTAAAAGAACTAGAATTATATATTCAATCTAAAGCCAATTAATCAAAGTTAATCTTTATCAATTACGCAATTACAAAGGAGTTTTATTTATTTTTAATAAAATTCCTTTGTGATAATCAATTATTTTATATTTTTGATTGACCCAAATTTATGGTTTTAACTGACCCACTTTTTCGACTTTAACTGACCCATATTTTAAGTTTTGACTGACCCACTTTTTGGATTTTTAGTGATCCGGACTTTGACTAGTGTAGCAATATCAATTATCTTTTAATATTTTCTTCTTAATTGCTTCTTCTAACTTTTGTAAACCAGGTTTTAATCGTATAACTTTAAACAATAATGATCGCAAATAGTCAATTATACTACATCCAATATATAGTGCTAACGCAGTCCCTATAACACTTAGTATTAATAAAAAAGGATTAAACATCGCATATTTAGCAAATACATTATTTAAATATTTCCACATGAATGGATGCACATGAATTATATAAACGCCAAAAGATGTAGGTGCAAAAAATGCTATCAATTTAGGTTTTTTCTTGAATGTTATTCTTGAAAACAACTCTAGCATAACAATAGAAATTATTATCATCGATGGATGGGTATATGATGAAAATACTTCAGTAATGTTTCCATTCTTCATCGTTATTTGTTCAACTGATAGTTTAATCAAAAATGTCAACAGAATCATTCCAACCCATATTAATATAAGCCACTTTGTTTTTATGCGTTTTAATACGTTATGTTTTCGAATAACACCGCCTGTAAGATACAAAATAATAAGCCATAAAACTCCATACCCTTCATTTAGTTGAAAAATATTTCCATCTATTAACGATAAAATACTTACCACTACAAGTATTATCAACAACAATATTGATATGTACTTTCCAGGAATATTATTTAATGCTGCGTTAAGTATTGGAATAAACAAAAACAAACAAAAATATGCGGTGAAATACCAATAACTATTAAATGCAACAGGGAAAAATGAATGTAATATTGTTTCTCCATTTAATGGTTCAATTTTAAAAATAATAAAAATTAATGTTATCCCAATTGAATAGAAAAACACTTGAAGCCAAATATATATTATATTTGAAAACCTATATTTACTGTATACTCCTGCCCAACCAGAAATTAGAGCATAACAATTTACTGCACAAAATGCCACTATTTCCATAAACCAAGCAATATAATAATTAACAGATTGAGACTCTGCATTCTTTAAGACTCCGCCCTGTCCTAACACATGCAAAAAGCATACAAGAATCATTGAAATAATCCTCAATAACTCTATTCCATAATTACGTTCTTGCTTTAAAACATCGACACTTAAATTTTGTTCCATTCTATAACTATCATTTTATTATGTTTTCTTTTTATTAACAATTACGCAAGTTTAAATTCTAATAAAAGTTAATTTTTCGTTATTTATTAACTATTCTATTTTTAGTATATCTTTTGACGTATTAAATGAATTCCAAATTTTGTAATTATCTAGATTTGGTTTTGATGTTTTCACAAATGATACGACTCTGTCTATTAGTTCATCTTTTATTGCATAATCTTTTTCAGAAAAATTACGCCAACCATTTTTCATTGAACCAAGGAAATACCATTCGTCTGCACTATGAAAATATGGGATTTCTCCTGGAAGTGGATGATTAAATTCATATACAAAACATTGTTTTTGATGTTTTGATTGTTGCTTTGCAAATTTTGTTGCGGTGCTTTTAAGAAGTTTATTAACCATATCTAGTTTCACTGTACCAATCATTACATCAAAATTAAATTGTGGTTTTCCTGATGAAAAAATGTTATCTTCAACTGGAAAACAATAATATGAACCTTTGATATTTTCGTTATGTTTCCACAACATATATAAATCTTTTGCATCCATTTGTTTTAATTGATCTATTGAATAATCTTTGTATTGTTTATCATAATATTTTTCTATTACTTTTGGTTTTCTTGGTTTAAATAATAATGAAAAATTACCACCACCGCTTCTTAATATTAATCGCTTTACATATGGAGATATGGCTCCTGCATTTGCTAGTGACATAATACACATAGCTCCTGCACTTTGACCTTGTAATGTAATATTATTAGGATCTCCTCCAAATTCTGAAATATACTTATGTATGAACTTTATTGCACATAATTGATCTTGTAATCCTAAGTTTTTAGGAATTCCAGTTTTAGCAAAAAAACCAAATATATTCAATCTGTAATTAATACTAACATAAATAACTCCACGTTTTGGATATTCTAGGCTATTTATTTGTGGCTTACTGTTTGCACCTGTTGAAAAACTTCCGCCATGAATCATCATAACTACAGGACAATTTTTGGCATTTATTGGAGCATATATGTTTAAATTTAGGCAATCTTCACTATATGTTAAAGCATCACTTGGAAATTCCTTTTTATATAACCCATCTTTTTGAAGTCCATATGTTGTTGCTTGAATACATGCATCTTTAAATTTTGTTGCATCATATTCATCACCAAGCGTTGTTGTCATTACTGGCTCAGCAAATCTTTCTGCACTTGCGTACTTTATTCCACGAAAGGCTAGAACATCTTCTAGCCTCTCGCCTTTTATTGAACCTAAAGAAGTCTTTATTTTTTCAGTATTCATTATTCTTTATTTTCAGTTTCTTCTGCTTCTGTTTGATCCTCGATTTCTATGTCATTTTCTTTGCTTTCAACAACAGAAGTATCTGTTCCTGCGCCTTCAAGTACCATTGAATCTTTAAATGCTTCTTTTAATTTTTCTTCTTTTAATACTTGTAAGTCTGCAACTTTCTTTTTAGATAATGGATACCAGATTAAAAGCACTAATCCCATTAAACCAAATAAAGCTGCTGGAATAATTGTTCCCAAGTAATACATTGTATTTAATTGAGTATCAGTTAGGGTTGATAAAGATGAATTATCAGCGCTATACCCAAATCCTAACAATGCTCCATTAACAGCAACAGCTGCTACTACTTGGCCAAGTT
>JAIKVY010000254.1 GCA_024685275.1 Clostridia bacterium | reverse complement strand
GCTTTATCAATTTCAATTCCTGAAAGAACAGCTAAAGCACAAATATTGTTATATATATCATCAATGTTTTTATTAGAATTATTATTTATATTGTCCCATAATATACTATTTAGAATTTGTGATGTATTAACAATTTCTCCAATTTTATTCTCGCTAATTTTATAATCTACTTCTGATATTGAAAATTTAATTTGTTTTTTCATTGGCTCAATCGCACATGTAGGAACGCCAAATTTATCTTTATATCTATTAGACACATTAACAAGCAATTTATCACTTGTTATTAGCATTGTATCTGAATCATAATCACACCCATTTAGTCTTTGTTGAATGTTCTCCTTTATAGCATTTACACACACTACATTATTTCCTAAATCAAAATATTCCCATATGCATTCATTTAAATTGTTTTTTACGCAATATAAATTACCCATTGTTATATGTGGAGATCTTTGACACACAACTTCTTCTCCATTTTTAAAAAAGCTACAGAAGATTTCTCCAGGTTTTAGGGATATAGAATCATTATTTTCATTTAACTTAAAATCTCCCGATAACGCATATAACATTTCTGGACCATTTCCAAATAGCGTTGCATTAGTTCCATGTAATAAAATATGCCCTTGTTTTAATTCATTTTTATATACTTCAACAATATCGTTAACAAAATTGTTATATAGCATTGTATCTTTAAAATCATAATTTATGTGTAGTAACTTTCTAATAACCTCACTTCTATCGTTTAAATCATCACTGTTGTCATTCTTATTTTTGCCTCTTTTTTTGTATTGCTCACTTAAATAAAACAACATAAAATCATAATCTTTTCTTATTAAATCCAAAAAATCATTACTTGGTTTTAGTAATTGATTAACATCTTCTTTACTTAGGCCGAGTGTATTAATAAATTGATAGCTGCATTGAACCATTCTCCCGCTAAAAAATTTCGTAGGTTCATCATGTTTTACAATCCCAAATTCTTCATCAACGTTATTCAACCACTTTTCTATATTCTTGTATATAAATCCGTTTTTCATGAATTTTAAAAATTTCATGCTACTTTCTGTTGTAACCATAACTATTTGGCTGATATCTGAAGCAGATGTTACAAATCCAAGTTTTTTTAACTGTTCAATATCTATTTTTTTATCTTTAAACCATTTTTGAAGTTTTGTTTTAAAGGCACAAGATTTAAAAAATTTATTTCTTAAAAGAAGCATGTGTTTGTTTTCATATTCTCCTGTAAATAAAGATTCATCAAGTAAACTTTCTCCATCCCAGATATTATTAGATATTTCAATATTATTCTTCCTTGATTCTATTTTTTCACTATCTTTATTAAACATTACTTCAATAACATCATCATTAAATATACTTTTGTAATCCTTGATAAATAAAATTCCATTCAATGGGATTTTTATAGTTCCAATAATTGAACTTAATGATAATGCTTTATATGACTCCCAAGAAGCAAAACTATCACTAGGTTCTTTAATTCCACATTCTCCCCATTTAGTCATAGGTTTATATAATTTTTCATCTACAAATAAACATTTTCCTTCTCGAGAACTTCCACTGCTTCTTTTATATCTAACATAATGAACACCATTACAATTAAAGCCGTTATTATAAAAATAATCTCTTAACTCTTTAAGCCCCTTTGTTTTTGTAATATATTCAAATTTTACATTAATAATAGCAGTGGTATATTTGTTATTATATTCATCATCAAAATAAAATTTTTTTCTACGATACTTTATATATATTTTTTCTAATTGTCTTAATTCCAATGAATCTTCAAATACATTATTAAAATAATCATAATACTTATCGTCTTTTTTATCTGGTAACTTCAAACCAATTTCTTTGCCATATTCTTGTTCGTCTTTATAGATTCTGCTTGAATCCACTGAGATAATTCTATATCTATTTGTTTCCATTTATATTCCTTTTCCCCATTCATAAAAATATAGTCTAATAATATTATTAATAAAACTTGTTCCTTTAACAATATCAAACTATAATAACATACCCATATTTAAACGTTTCTTTAACAATTCCACTTAACATTATCATTGATTAATCT
>JAIKVY010000227.1 GCA_024685275.1 Clostridia bacterium | reverse complement strand
TCCATTGCAGTCTTAGTAAAAATAAAATTCTTATCTTCATTTGTCATTTGTACAAACTTATACATATTTATACCTCACAAATTTCTTTTATGACTTCATATATCCATATATTTGTTTTTTTCCCATCTTGTAGTAATAAATCCTTATCTTTTAAAGTTAAAGTCTTTCTTAAATATATAATATCATCAGGTAAAATATTTTGTCGTCCAATTGTTTTTATTGCCTGAATAACCAATTGTGAAACATATGAATAATCAGATATTTCTCGACTAGTAGTATGTTTAAATATCAATTTAGTCCCTTCAATTAAATATGTAGTATATGGTCCACTACTAACAAACATATATTGCGCAGGCACTTGAGTACTGAGCCCTAATTTATTCAGAGCATAGTTGCCACTTGGACATATATACCAATTAAATTGTCTGGCAATAGCGTTCGCAACATCTTCAATTATTGGTGGTTCATACATATTAAATCTTGTATTGAACTTAGGTTTATCATAAACCCCACGAATAATACGTCTTATTTCACCTGTATCTTCTAATCTATCCAAAGCTTTTCTAATTGCATCATGTTTTGCTAAATCAATAAAATCACTTGCAGTAAAAGCTCCAAGTTTTTTATCCTCTTTTATTCTATTTAGTATTTGTATTTGTAAAGACATATTCAAACAACCTCATTCGTCACAAAAAGTATATAACTTTTGTGACAAAAATGCAAGTATTTTTATATAAATGCAGCAATGCTACCTTTTATAGTAAATAGTAAAAGTAAGTTCCAATTTAATACTTTGTTTTTACATAAAAATTACATTTCTGTATATTTTATGTTATTTCCTTTCAATGTACTTATCTAACACAATTAATATATTTGATGAATGTCTTAAACTTAACGGATTATCTATACTCAAATTCTTGAGCTTTGGAAAAAGTTTATCACTCTTTTTTTGAAAATTTATAGCTTCTTTAGTTTTATTCACTTTTGTAACTTGTTTTCCTAAATATACGTCTTCAAGATCTAAATTCATCCAAATTAATTCATATGAGTTATCTTTACAATATTTTTCGATAATAGAATTGATTTCTTCATCTCTATCATAATCAACACAAATAATTACTTTAGAGTCCTTTGCGAATTTTTTATTTGATCTTTAATTTTTGCATCTTGTTTAGTGAGTTGTGTTTTTGTTTTTGCGAAGATCTTTTTTAAACTATAGCTTCTTGGTTTGTAATAGTAATCAATGGTTGATTTTATATACATCCAATCTGACATATTTGATGATCTCGTTTCCATTATAATTATCAATTCAATCATTACTCATTACCTAAGAAAATATTTATAAAATCAAAATCTTCTACATTCATTGGAGAATGAGGAAAATCTCCATTTATGTAATCATTTATTGGAGATTTATTTCCTTTGCCAACCCACGTATCAATTTTATTATCAACTCCTAAAACAACAATTGACCTACTTTGATCCCTTAGTGCTTTCATTGCTTCTATGTTATGAGTTGTAAAAATTAATTGTCCTTTACCATAGTTTTTGAAGAAAGAAATCATTTTCTCAAAATATACAGCATTTATATTAGTATCTATCTCGTCAATAAATACTATTTTCCCATTAGCGCACTTCTCTAAATATGAGTATAGTTTTACTAATTGCTTAATACCTGACGATTCAAATTCTAATTCAACGTTGTAATCTTTATATACAAATAATCTTCTGACATGATATATACTACCATCTTCAAGTAGAATCAATTCTATTTTCTTTAACTCTGGCTTAAAATATTTAATAAATTTTTCGAGTTTCTCATTTTCTTGTTTATAAATATTGTAATACTCTTTTGATATTATTGCATCACTCATATACACATCTATCCAGTTTTGGCTCTTTAGTTTTATTTCCTCTGTTTGAGAAACTAAATTATTAATAATTCTTTTATCAAATTTATAGTTCCTATGTAAATCTGAATCTTGAAGGTAAACATCAATATTACAAGTGCACATATATACTGATAAAACAATCTTTTCAAATACTGATACTTCATCATTATTGTTTTTTTTGTTAATGGCATTTTGCAAGGCAATTTGTACAATCGAATTATATTTTAAATCTTGATTAAATATAAAATCGTAATTAGCGCCTTTTAAATTCTCATCAACAAATATCTCATTTCCCCTTTTTTCAAACATGACTTTATATTTATCATTTAGTGTCCTTCCACTAGAAAGAGAAATGCTTTCTTCTGAAATCACATAATCATTCATAATAGTATCTAATACTAGTTTCAAACTATGTTTAATTACTATATTATCCTCATATTCAAAAATTATTGAAAAAAAGAATTCTTTTTTTACGTAGTTAACTAGTTTATTTAGATTATCTTTTGTTTCAATTTGCATTAAATAATTAGGATTACAAACTATCTTATTATAATAATTGACTGCACTCATAAGAGCACTTTTACCTGCTCCATTATATCCAAATATTCCTTTTACATTATTAATTTTTTGAATTCCGTTTTCTATTGTTTGATTTGCAAAATCAATAGTAATTAAGTCTTCAATGTTTTTTATACCATATGTAGAAAATTGTAATAATTTATTCATTGTTATCACCTCTAACATAATTATAACATTTTGTAATTTTTATGTAAATAGTTTTTTGAGGCTTATATTAATACAATAATAAAATTAAATCTAAAAGATAATCTAGAATTGTAGGATTTATCAAACGTTTTTAAGATGATCTATTTTAATCATATAAAAATACGATTTGGCATGTATTTGGGAAATCTTCTTCTAAAACGCCTTGTTCAATTTGAGTGTATAGTTTTATTGTTGCATGAGCATTAATAAATGCATTTTGTTTAATTGAAGTAATTCCAGTTGGCATA
>JAIKVY010000222.1 GCA_024685275.1 Clostridia bacterium | reverse complement strand
GAGAATCTGGAATCTTGAAAAAATCTAATCAAGTTCTATTTGATTCAAGAAATTCAACATTTAAAAAACCATTTGGAGCCGTATCAACAGAGGAAAATATAGAAATTATTTTCCCAGTTGATGAGGCCATTTGTGCTGTAAGCGTAAAATTATTTTTAAGAAGAAATGACTATATTCAAAATTTTCTTTTTACCAAAGAAGGTAAAGAAATAGGATATGATATTTTCAAATTGGTTTTTAATGTAGATAAACCAGGTACTTATTTTTATAGGTTTGAAATATACACAAATGACTCTATAATCTATTGCGGTCAAGATGGTATTGGTAGAGCAATTCTAGGAGAATGGCTTCCCGAATGGCAACTATCGGTATACGAAAAAGGATATACCACAGCAGACTTTATTAAAGGTGGAATCGTTTATCAAATCTTTGTTGATAGGTTTAATAAAGTTGGGACATGTGCTCAACCAAAATACGGAGTAATGAAAAATTGGGATGAAGATGTAACCACAATTGATCCAGATGGACAATATAGAGCAAACGATTTTTTTGGTGGAAACTTCAAAGGAATTGAAGAAAAAATTCCATATTTAAAAGATTTAGGAGTTACTTGCTTATATCTCTCTCCAATTTTCTTAAGCAACAGCAATCATAGATATGATACAGCAGATTATATGCAAATTGATCCTATGCTAGGCACAGAAGATGATTTTAGAAGTCTAGTTAAAAAGTGCAAAGATAACGGAATAGCTATTGTTTTAGATGGTGTATTTAATCACACTGGTGCAGATAGTATTTATTTTAACAAGTTTAATCATTTTGATTCTATTGGCGCATGTCAAAGCGAAGATAGCAAGTATTATGATTGGTACACATTTTATGATTATCCAAATGAATACAATTGTTGGTGGGGAATTACAGTTGTGCCAACAGTTTCTAGAGCAGCATTAAGCTATAGAAAGTTTATTTGTGATGAAGTAATACAAAAGTGGTCATCATTTGGAATTAAAGGATGGAGACTTGATGTTGTTGATGAATTATCAACTGACTTTGTTGATATGATTAGAGAAGCTGTTAAAAAGGAAGATAAGGATGCCCTAGTGCTTGGAGAAGTTTGGGAAGATGCTTCAACGAAATACTCATATGATGAAGAAAGACAATATTTTTATGGTAAAGAACTAGATGGTGTCATGAACTACGTATTTAAAGATGCAATGATAGAATACGTATTGAAAGGTGATGTAGTTAAGTTTATTGATCAGGTTTTAGATATAATGGAAAACTATCCAAAACAATCATTAAATACTTGTTTTACACTAGTAGATTCACATGACACGATAAGGATATTAAATTATTTAGCAGATGTTGATTGTAGTCAAATGACAAAAGAAGAAAAGAAACATAGATTCTTAACATTTAATGAATATTTATTAGCAAGAAAGAGGCTATATTTTATTACAGCGATTCAATTCTTTTTACCAGGAGTTCCAACAATTTATTATGGAGATGAAGTGGGAATGCAAGGGTTTGAAGATCCATTAAATAGAAGGCCTTTCCCTTGGGGAAAAGAAGATGAACAAATATTGAAACATTATAAATATCTTGGCAACTTAAGAAAAAAGCATAGAAAAGATTTTATTGAATATCCTAGAGTATATATGGATAAAAAGAATAATTTAATAATTGAAAGAAAAGAAACAGTATTAAAATGTAATCAAAAGACATTAAATTTCTCGATTGAGGAAAAGTCTATCTAGTTGCATAAACATAGTATGAGGTTTTAATGGTAGAAAAAAATATTTTACCCGAATTTAATAAAGTTTATACGAAAGAATATTTAATGAATTGTAATATTCTTTCTTTAAGTTTTGTTGGAGATGCTGTTCATACAATGTATATTAGAGACAGGGTATTTTCATTATTTCCATATAAAAATAATGAATTACATAATAAAGCTAGTCAATATTGTAAAGCACCAGCACAAGCAGATTTAGTTAATAAATTACAAGAAATAATAAATGAAGATGAGTTATTTATATACAAAAAAGGAAAAACTAGTAAAGTAAATTCAATCCCTAAAAATTGTGATTTATTTACATATCAAAAAGCTACAGGGTTTGAAGCAGTTATCGGGTATATTTATTTACTAGGAGATAAACAAAGAGTTATAGATATTTTAAACGAATTATATAAAGAAGAAAGTATTGGAGGGAACAATGATAATTGAAGGAAGAAATGCAGTTAAAGAAGCATTAAGATCTAATACAACAATAGAAAAGGTGTTAATAGCAAAAGATATTAAGTCAAATGCGTTATTTGATCTCATGAAAGAATGCAAAAAATCTAAGATAGTATATCAGATGGTGGAGAACAATGTATTAGATAAATATAGTCCATCAAAACATCATCAAGGAATTATTGCATTTTGTACCGAATATAAATATTATGAGATGTCTGAAATACTAGAAAATAAAAAGGGTGATAATCATTTCCTAGTAATTTTAGATGGAATAGAAGATCCACATAATTTGGGCGCGATTATTAGAACTTGTGAGTGTGCAAATGTTGATGGAATAATTATTCCTAAAAGACATTCATGTGGAGTTACTGATACAGCAGTGAAAGTAAGTGTAGGGGCATCATCATATGTTAAAGTATGTAAAGTAGGAAATATAAATGATGCAATTAGAGAATTAAAAGAACAAGGAATTTATATTTTTGCTGCAGATATGGATGGTGCATCTATCTATGACACTAATTTGACAGGTGATATTGCAATTGTAATAGGAGGAGAAGGAAGCGGAGTCCATGACTTGACAAAGAAATTATGTGATAGTATTATTTCTCTACCTCAATTGGGAAATATTAATTCGTTAAATGCTTCAGTTGCATGTGGCATTTCAGTGTATGAGGCCTTAAGACAAAGATTAGGCAAATAATTCAGGAGGAACTATGGACTATAAAAATTTAACAGATGAAGAATTAGTAGCATTAAGTAAAAATGGAGATGAAACAGCCAGAGACACACTCATTGTTAGATATAAAAATAGTGTTATAATTAAAAGCAAAAAATATTACAATAAACGTAATAAAAGTAGTGACCCAAAAGAAAAAGATAATGATTTCATTCAAGCGGGATTATTAGGAGTTTGTGATGCGATAGAAGACTATGACCCTGATATAGGAATAAAGTTTAAAACATTTGCAAATACATGTATTTTTCGTGCAATAATATCTGAGGTAAGAAGGCAAACAAAAGGTGCTGAAAATATAAAGGACGTAGTTACTTCAAAAGATGAAGATGGACAGGAGTATTCTGTAATAGATGAAATTGAAGATCCAATACTTGTTCCTGCAAACATACAATCTGAAAAGGATGAAGGCAAAAGATTGCTATATGAGAGATTATCAAAATACCTTTCAGAACAAGAAATATTAATTTTAAAGTTATATTTCCAACAATATTCATATGATGAGATAGCAAAACAAGTTGGTGTTAATAATAGAAAAATTGATAATACAATATTAAAAATTAAAAAAATAATTAAAGAGCATAGAAATATGTTTGATGACCTGTTTTAATTTTAGGTTCCCTTAAACATAACTTTTGGACGCAAAACGTATGAAAAACGCAATCATTGATATAGGTAGCAATTCAATTAGGTTATTATTTAACGGAAAGAAATACACAAATAATACACAATTAGCTGAGTGCCTTTTACAAACGGGTAGTTTACTTCCTGAAGCAATGGAAAGGACAAAAGATGCTATTGTAGAGTTTGCTAAATTTGCTAAAGAAAATGGTGCAGAGAACGTTTATCCATTTGCAACTGAAGCTGTTAGATCTGCAAAAAATAAAGAAGAATTTATTTCATTATTAAAACAAAACAATCTCGTAATAGATGTAATTAAATCTAAAATAGAAGGATTACTTGGGTTTATTGGAGCATATGATGAAAAGAATAATGAAACAATAGCTGTTCTTGATATTGGTGGTGCTAGTAGTGAATTAACTGTTGGAAATAAAGATGGAATTATATATACTCATTCAATGCCATTAGGGACAGTTCGATTAAAAGATTATTCATTAGTAAAGGAAGAAGAAATTAAATTTGTGAAAAAGAGAATAGAAGAGTATGGTTTTGTTCCACCATTTAGTAAATTAGTAGCAATAGGTGGTTCTGCATCTACACTTTGTTCAATATATAAAAAAATGAAGGTGTATAATCCTGATGAAGTTCATAACTTTGTTATGACTAAAGAGATGATTTCAAATACTGCAGATATGCTCTTTAATATGCCAATAGAGGATAGAAAAACAGTTGTTGGATTAAATCCTAAGAAGATTCTTGTAGCTCCAGCAGGCGGCGTTTTATTAACTTGTATTATGGATTATCTAAATGTAAATGAAATAACACTAAGCGAAAAAGATAATCTAGAAGGATACGCGATATATAATCATATTGAAATATAAAATCCTAATTTTTAAATTAGTATAAAAAAATAACCCCGCCTAAAAAGCAGGGTTATTTAATTTAATTTTGGATTGTTAAAGAATTATTGTTTATAATTAACTTTAATTCCAGGGCCCATAGTTGAAGCAATTGAAATGCCTTTAAGGTATGTACCTTTGCTTGTAGCAGGTTTTGCTTTAACAATTGCTTCCATTAAAGCAGAAAAGTTTTCCATTAATTTTTCTGGACCAAAGCTCTTCTTTCCTAAAGGACAGTGAATATTTGCTAACTTATCAGTCTTGTATTCAACTTTACCAGCTTTAACGTCTTTAATAGCCTTAGCAACGTCCATTGTAACTGTACCACTCTTTGGAGATGGCATTAATCCTTTTGGACCTAAAACTTTACCTAATTTACCAACTTGTCCCATCATATCAGGTGTTGTAATACAAACATCGAAGTCTGTCCAACCACCTTGAATTTTTGTAACAATTTCTTCAGCACCAACAACATCTGCACCAGCAGCTTGAGCTTCGTCAGCTTTTGCACCTTTTGTAATTACTAAAACTTTAACAGTTTTACCTGTTCCGTTTGGTAATACAAGAACGCCTCTAACTTGTTGATCAGCATGTTTTGGATCTACACCTAACTTGCAATGTAATTCGATTGTTTCATCGAATTTAGCTTTAGCTGTATCACAAACAAGTTTGAAAGCTTCAGCTACATCATAGCTTTGAGAAGGTGTGTATGCTTTTAACGAATCATAATATTTCTTACCAGCCATTTTATTTTCCTCCTCTTAGTCTTCAATTGTTATGCCCATACTACGAGCTGTACCAGCTATTAGACTCATAGCAGCTTCTAAGCTTGCTGCGTTTAAGTCAGGCATTTTAACCTTAGCTATTTCTTCTAATTGTGCTTTTGTTAATTTTCCAACTTTTTGACGATTTGGAACAGCACTACCTTTCTCAATACCAATAGCTTTTCTAATTAAAACAGCAGCTGGTGGTGTTTTGAGAATAAATGTAAATGACTTATCAGCGTAGATTGTAAC
>JAIKVY010000214.1 GCA_024685275.1 Clostridia bacterium | reverse complement strand
TGCCCATCTACCATTTCCATCAAGGATTATAGAAACATGATTAATCATTAATAATCTCCTCAATTGTTTATAATCTATTTTACAACATCTTACAATAAACTACTATATTAATTAAAAAAGCATCTATCAAAGATGATAAATGCTTATATTGTTATAATCAAAAAAAATAAATAAACTAAATAGTCATTATTTCTGATTCTTTTTCAGTTGTTAACTTATCTATTTCAGAAATTTTTCCACTAATTACTTTATCAAATTCTGCTTCGTAATTTTTTTCTAAATCTTCATTTAAAACTTTATCTTTTTCTAGCTTCTTTAATTCATTTAATTCTTCTCTACGTATGTTTCTAATAGCAACTTTAGCATTTTCTGCTTTTTGTTTTAATTCTTTAACAAGTTGTTTTCTTCTTTCTTCTGTCGGTGCAGGGAAAACTAATCGTATTGTCTTTCCATCATTAATAGGATTTAAACCTAAATTTGCAGCTATAATTGCTTTTTCTACGTTTTTTAATGCATTTGTATCCCACACATTAATAACAAGCATTCTAGCCTCAGGTATCGTTATATTTCCTAATTGATTTAAAGGTGTTTCAGTTCCATAATATTCCGCTTTAACATCATCCAATATATGAGCATTAGCTCTACCTGCTCTAATTAAAGAAATTTCATGTTTATACGCACCTATTGTTTTTTGTGTTCTTTCTTGTAAATCCTCATATAATAATTCGACTTCTTCTATTTCAAAATTCATATTTGCCTCCATAAAATTTACTCATATATTATCATTAATACTATTATTATTCAAGTATGGTAATAATAAATACTGTTATTTTATTATAGTACCAATTTTTTCTCCATTTATTACTCTAATTATAGAATCTTTATCATTTAAACCAAATGCCATAATTTTTATCTTATTATCTTTACATAAACTTATTGCAGTTGTATCAATTGCTGTAAGTCCTAATTTAATATATTCCATATAAGATAATTCATCATATTTCTTTGCATCTTTATTAATCTTTGGATCAGAATCATATATTCCATCAATATTTTTAGCCATCATTAATAAATCAGCATTAATTTCAGCTGCTCTTAAAGCGGCACCTGTATCAGTAGAAAAATATGGGTTACCTGTTCCACATGCGAAAATAACTACACGTCCTTTTTCAAAATGTCTTATAGCTTTTCTTAAAATATATGGTTCAGCAATTCTTTGAATTGTTAATGCTGATTGAACTCTTGTTTGTATTCCTTTTCTTTCTAATGCATCTTGTAAAGCTAATGAATTTATTAAAGTTGCAAGCATGCCCATATGATCTGCTGTTGTTCTATCCATTTCTGTTCCTTCTCTTCCTCTCCAGAAATTACCACCTCCAACAACAATACCAACTTGTGTCCCATCTTCAACAACAGTTTTAATTTGGTTAATAACCATATCAATAGCTTCTTGATTTAATCCAAAACCTGTGTTTCCAGATAAAGCTTCTCCACTAATTTTAATTAATACTCTTTTATATTTCATATATTCCTTTAAAAAAAAGGGATGTCAATTGACATCCCAAACTTATTATTTATTAGTCATTTTAGATACTTCAGCAGCAATTTCTTCAGCAAAGTTATTTGTTTTCTTTTCTAACCCTTCGCCAACCTCATATCTAACGAATCTACGTAATGTTATTTTTTCACCAATTTTACCAATTGCTTCTTCAATTAATTGCTTAATTGTCATGTTTGAATCTCTAAAATATTCTTGTTCTAATACACATACTTCTTTATAGTATTTATTTATTCTTCCAACAATCATTTTTTCAACAACTGCTGCTGGTTTACCTTCGTTTAATGCTTGTGCTGTGAATATTTGTTTTTCATGTTCTAATACTTCAGCTGGAACATCTTCAGGTTTAATATATAAAGGATTCATTGTTGCTATTTGTAAACAAATATTGTGAGCTAATTCTTTAAATTGAGCACTTTTAGCAACGAAATCTGTTTCACAATTTAATTCAACAATAACACCTATTCTTGAATTCATATGTATATAAGATTCAATAACACCTTCGCTAGCAATTTTATCTGCTCTCTTAACAGCTGTTGCTTTTCCTTTTTCTCTTAAAATTTCAATAGCTTTATCCATATTTCCATTACTTTGTTCTAAAGCCTTCTTGCAATCCATCATTCCGCAACCTGTTCTTTGTCTTAATGCTTGTACATCTTTAGCTGTAAATTCTGCCATTGTACTATCCTCCTAATTAATCATTTTTATTATCTTTATTTTCAACAACTTCTTTTGCTTCCTCGATAGGAGTTTCTTCACCTTTTTCTGAAGCAACATTTGCATCTGGATCTATAGCAGCTTCGCCTTCTTTACCAGCAATAATTGCATCTGCCATTGTATTAGAAATTAATGTAATAGCTTTAATTGCATCATCATTACCAGGAATTACATAATCTACTAAATCTGGATCACAATTTGTATCTACAATACCAACAATTGGAATATGTAATTTTCTAGCTTCAGCTATTGCTAAATGTTCATTAATTAAATCAACAACAAAAATAGCGTCTGGTAATTGTCTCATAGCTACAATACCACCAAGATTAGTTTGAAGTTTATCTCTTTCATCTCTTAATTCTTTAACTTCTTTTTTAGTAAACATATCCCATGTGCCAATTTGTTCATCTTGATTTAATTTATTTAATCTATCAACTCTTGAACGAATTGTATCAAAATTAGTTAAAGTTCCACCAAGCCATCTTTCGTTCATATAATACATTCCACATCTTAAAGCAGCATTTTTAATTGCTTCTTTAGCTTGTCTTTTAGAACCAACAAAAAGAACTGTTTTGTTTTCTGCAGATAATGATTTAAGAAAATCATAAGCAGCATCAATTCCTTTAACTGTTTGGTCTAAGTCGATGATGTGTAACTTTTGACGTGCACCGAAGATGTACTTCTTCATTTTTGGATTCCATCTATTGGTATTTGTACCATAGTGAACTCCAGCTTCTAATAATTGTTTCATTTGAATTACTGACATAATAAAAAATCCTCCTTGTTTGTCTCATACCAATCGTCTACGAAAAGGGCAATCCTTAAAAGGCAACAATCTTTCCTCAAATTGGCTCGTAATCTGCAAATATATTATCATAAATATAAATTATAAGCAAATAAT
>JAIKVY010000201.1 GCA_024685275.1 Clostridia bacterium | reverse complement strand
AATTTCTGGATAAAAATGATCATCTTGGAAGTGCATTCCTGTTTTGTATTTACAATCACAGGCAACACCTGGGCCTGCTATTTCACTAAGTCCATATATATCACATGCTGTTAGTCCTAATCTTTTTTCAATGTTTTCACGCATGCCTTCACTCCAAGCTTCTGCGCCAAAACAACCACCTTTAAGTTTTAAATCTACTCCTGGTTTAAGACCTAATTTTTCCATTTCATCAGCTAAATAAATTATATATGATGGAGTACAACAAATAATATCTGCACCAAAATCTGTTAAAAGTTGAATTTGCTTTTGTGTGTTTCCTGCTGATGCTGGAACGCATGTAGCTCCTAATCTTTCTGCTCCATAGTGCATTCCTAATCCACCAGTAAATAATCCATATCCGTATGAAACATGAACTATGCTATCTTTATCAGCTCCAGCCATTACTAAAGCTCTAGCTGCGCAATCTGCCCAAACATCAATATCATGTTGAGTGTAACCAGCTACTGTTAATTTTCCTGTTGTAGCAGATGAGGCATGTAATCTAACTAAGTCTGTTTTTGGAGCTGCCATCATTCCAAATGGATATGCTGCTCTTAAATCTTTTTTCTCAGTAAATGGTAATTTGGAAATGTCATCAATAGATTTTATATCACTTGGTTTAAGCCCTATTGCATCCATTTTAGCTCTATATGGAGCCTGGTTATCATACACATACTGAACAATTTTTCTTAACTTCTCTGATTGAAGTTCTTTCTTTTGCTTTGGACTCATTGTCTCAAGTTCTTTTTGAAAATAATCCATTATTGTATCTCCTTTTTGTTTTTATTTGTTATTTTTTAATTGTTTTCTTTAATTATTTTACGTTTTCGTATCCTAAATTAAAAGCCTTTTTGTTCATTTCTAAAAATTTTGGTGGAACGCATTCTTCGATTGCTTTTTCCATAATGTCTTTATCAAAATCAAATAATTTACATAAAGCACCAAGCATTACAATATTAGTAGCTTTGCTTGAGCCTGCTTGAATTGCCATTTCTTCTGCCTTTATAAAAAATACATTCTTGTATTTGCTTTTTAATTCTTCTTTCTTTTCATATGGATATGGAATTCCACCAGAAATACATGGCATTGGTAAAATGTTTTCATCGTTAACTAGGATTACCCCATCTTCTTTAATATAATGAGCTACTCTAACTGCTTCTAATAATTCAAAAGCAATTATCATATCAGCACCACCTTCCCAAATAACTGGTGAATAAATCTTTTCTCCAATTCTTACGTGTGTTGTTACGCTTCCACCTCTTTGGCTCATTCCATGTACTTCACTTAATTTACAATCATTACCAGACAAAAGTGCATATTTACCTAAAACCTTACTTGTTAAAAGTGTTCCTTGTCCACCTACACCTGAAATTAAAATATTCATAATTATTAGTCCTCCTTAACTGAAATACAACCAAATGGGCATACTTGCTTGCATACTCCACACCCATTACATTGTGCCTTATCAATTTCAATACCATTTGGAGTCATTGTAATTGCTGGACAACCAATACTCATACATTTTCTACATTTCTTACAATTCTCAACACATGCCTTTGGCTTTCTAGATTTCTTATCTAAAAGTGCACATGGTCTTTGAGCAATTATTACACTAACTTCTTTATTTGCTAATGCTTGTTTAACAGCTGTTTCTACTGCCTTTAAATCATATGCATCAACAATTGCAATATCTTTTACTCCACAGGCTTTGCAAAGTTCATCAAGTAAAACTGCTGGAGCTTCTTCGCCCTTTAAATTTTTACCTGTTGCTGGATGTTGTTGATGTCCCGTCATTCCAGTAGTTGAGTTATCTAAAATAATTAAAGTTAATCCACTTTGGTTATACACTGCATTAATTAATCCAGTTATTCCACTATGTAAGAATGTTGAATCTCCAATTACTGAAATGTTATAACTTTCACCATTTGTTGCTTTTTTAACTCCATGTCCCATACTTACTGAAGCACCCATACAAAGAACTGTATCTACTGAAGATAATGGGGCTTGAGCACCAAGAGTATAACAACCAATATCTCCATTAACTTGAATTTTTAAGTTGTGTAAAACATAAAATACTCCTCTATGTGGGCATCCAGCACACATAACTGGTGGTCTAACTGGAACTTGAGTTGGAGTTGGAATTTTATATCCTTTGAATTTTTCTAATATCTTCGAAACTGATAACTCTCCTTGAAGTGAAAAGATGCTTTTTCCTTCACATTCAATACCATGAGCTTTTAATTGGTTTTCAAAGAATGGTTCAAGTTCTTCTATTACATATAACTTCTTTACTTTTGAAGCAAATTTCTTTATTTCGTCTAATGGAATTGGGTAAACTGATCCAATTTTATATACGCTAGCATCCTTTAATGCTTCTTTTACGTATTCATATACTACACCTGAACATACTACTCCATATTCACTATTTTCTACGTATTCAGCTCTATTAATGTTTAATGTATTAACATATTGTGCTAAATCATTGTCTCTTTTTTCTACAACAATATGTCTTCCGATTGCTGAAGCTGGCATCATAGCATATTTCTTTATATCTTTTACATATTCTTTTAATGGAAGTTCTTTTCTTTCTTCTAATTCAACTATTGATCTAGAGTGAGCAACTCTTGTTGTTACTCTTAATAATACTGGAGTATCAAATTGTTCACTTATTTCATATGCAAGTTTAACAAAATCTTTTGCTTCTTGAGCATCTGATGGTTCTAGCATTGGAACATGAGAACTTCTAGCATAGAATCTTGAATCTTGTTCATTTTGTGATGAATGCATTCCAGGATCATCAGCAACAACTATTACTAATCCTCCATTTACACCTGTATATGAAGCAGTAAATAATGGATCTGCTGCCACATTTAATCCAACATGCTTCATACATGCCATACTTCTAGCACCAGCAACTGATGCTCCCACTGCTACTTCTACTGCTACCTTTTCATTTGGTGCCCATTCAGCATACACTTCATCGTATTTAACAAAGTTTTCAGCAATTTCTGTACTTGGAGTTCCTGGATATGCTGATAGCACTTTTACACCAGCTTCGTATGCTCCTCTAGCAATTGCTTGATTTGTAAGCATTAATTCTTTCATATATTCACCTTTCCTTATTTTTTAGCCTTTTACAAAGCCATTAAATCTACATTCACAGATGATTTTTCCATCATCTCCATATACTTCTACATCACAAACAGTGTTTCTTCCTACTCTTGTTTTTTCAACTGCTTTAGCAAATATTTTTTTTGATAGTCCTGGAGCAATATATGTTATTGTTCCAACTTGAGTAACTGTTGTTGGATGTAAATAATTATTTAAAACCGCAAATGCAAAATCTGCTAGCGTATATAACAGCCCACCTTGAATTGCTCCACTTGCGTTTAAATGTATATCTTCTATTTTGGTAGATACAACAGCATAATTATCATTGACTTCTTCAATTTCAATTTTAGAAATCTTAACATAATTATCTTTTTCAAAAAATTCGTTCATTTTTTCTACGTTTGTCATATCTACCCCTTATTTTGTTATTAACTATTTAATTCTGTCTTTATTAACCCTTCGCCACAATACATCTTTCTAAGCTTTGGTTTTTCAATTTTTCCAGTTGGATTTCTTGGAACATCTGCAAAAATAATCTTCTTTGGTCTCTTATATCTTGGTAATTGTGTGCAGAATGTATTTACTTCTTCTTCTGTTAATGTCATACCTTCTTTTACTGAAATAATAGCTGTTGCTATTTCTCCTAATCTTTTATCTGGTAATCCAATTACTGCAACGTCATATATAGCTGGGTGTGATCTTAAGAAGTCTTCAATTTGAACTGGATATAAGTTTTCTCCACCAGTTATAATAACGTCTTTTTTCCTATCTACTAGATAAATAAAGCCATCCTTATCTTGCATAGCCATATCTCCAGTTAATAGCCATCCATCATCAGTTAATACTTCCTTTGTTGCTTTTTCATCTTTGTAATAGCAAATCATTACGCCTGGGCCTTTAACTGCTAATTCTCCAACTTCGCCTTTAACTACTTCTTTTCTGTTTTCATCTAGTATTTTGCATTCCCAACCAAATCCTGGGACTCCTATTGCTCCAACATGATCAATATTTTCAACTCCTAAATGAACACATCCTGGTCCAATTGATTCACTTAAACCATAGTTAGTATCATATTGTTGATTTGGGAAAATTGCTTTCCAACGTTTTATCATACTTGGTGGAACCGGTTGAGCTCCAATATGCATTAATCTCCATTGAGATAATGAATAATTTGATAAATCAATTTCTTTTCTATCTATTGCATCTAAGATATCTTGAGCCCATGGAACTAATAACCAAACAATTGTACATTTTTCTTGCGAAACAGCAGATAGAATAACATCTGGTTTTGTTCCTTTTAATAAAACAGCCTTGCTTCCTGAATATAAACTACCAAACCAATGCATTTTTGCACCAGTGTGATATAAAGGTGGAATACATAAAAATACATCGTTCTTTTGTTGTCCATGATGATTTTGTTCTACCCTAGCACTATGAATCAATGCTCTATGTTTATGTAATATAGCTTTTGGAAAACCAGTAGTTCCAGAAGAAAAATAAATAGCACCATAATCATCTTCATCTAATTGAATATTTGGATCAGTTATTTCATATCCTTCTACTAATTTTAAAAAGTCTTCAGCATATGTTGGGCAAGCATCTCCGACATAATAAATGTGTTTAACTTTTGTTAGCTTATCACATATTTCTTCAACTCTTCCAATGAACTCTGGCCCCATAAATAATACTTCAATATCAGCTAGATCGCAGCAATATAAAATTTCATCAGATGCATATCTAAAATTGAGTGGAACTGCTAATGCCCCTGTTTTTAAAACTCCAAAATAAATTGGTAACCATTCTAAACAGTTAGTAAGAAGTATTCCTACTTTTTCACCCTTAACAACACCATTTTTCATTAACAGATTAGCACATTTATTTGCTTTTTCATCAAATACTTTCCATGAAATTTCTCTTCTGTTTGAGTTGTTATTTGAAGTTTCTACTAAATTGTATTCCCTCCAAGTAATTCTCTTTCTATCCCCTATTTCTGGATTAATTTCAACAAGTGCCGTATCATTAGGCCATTGTTTTGCATTTCTTACTAATAAATCTGTAATTATCATTTCCTATTTCCCTTTTTCTTTTGTTTATTTATTATCGTCTTCACTCTTTACTTCATTTTGTTCAGCTTCTTCTGTTGTGTTTGCTTCTTCTAATACAACATCTTCAGCATCACCAATTGATTCTTTCTTAGATACAATGATTTTTCCTTCATATCCAGTAAAGCATTTATCAACATATTCAGGGTTAAGAATCTTTTTCTTAACTTCAAATTTATATGTACATAAACTTACTAATGGAGTAACAATTAGGCCTAAAATCATTGCTATTGCTCCAGCAACTACTGCATTTACTAAATTAATTGTTTCTCCTGATGAGAATGTAACGTTCCATGTTGTTTTTGTTAGTGAACAAATTAAAGAAGCCATACTTATTCCAATACCAATAACAAAGCTTACCCAAACAGATGCTTTTGTTACTTTTCTTGAATATAAGCCATATAAGAATGGGGCTAAGAATGATCCTGCTAAAGCACCCCAACTTACTCCCATTAATGAAGCTATTTCACTGAAGTTATATACTTTTTGAATAATTGCTATTCCAGCACTTATTATAATAAAAATAGCAACAAATATTCTTAATAAAACAACTTTCTTTCTTTCAGATAAATCCTTTTTAACAACATGTTTATTTACTAAATCTAGTGTCAATGTTGAAGATGATGTTAAAACTAAACTTGATAATGTTGACATAGAAGCACTTAATACGAGTATTATTATTATCCCCATTAAAAAGTCTGATTGTATTGCTGTTCCGAGCATCTTTGGCACAATTGCATCATATCCTTCACTGTTATCAGCAAATAATCTTCCAAATCCACCTAAGAAATAACATCCACCAGCAACGATTAATGCAAATATGGTAGAAATAATTGTTCCTTTATGTATATCCTTTTCAGATTTGATCGCATAAAACTTGGTAACCATTTGTGGCAATCCCCAAGTTCCTAAAGATGTTAAAATAACTACGAACATTAAAAAGATTGGCATTGGTCCAAAGAATGATGTATATTGCCATCCTGATGAAGAAGCAAGTTCAGCCATTGAAGCAGTTAATCCACCATTAAATCCAAGTACTGCAACTATAACAGCAACTATTCCAATAAGCATAATGATACCTTGAATAAAGTCATTCATAGCTGTTGCCATATATCCACCTGATAAAACATATATTGCAGTTAAAACAGCCATAATACAAACAATTATGATATATGCTAAATTCTCATTAGAAAAACCAAATGCAACTGTAAATAATCTTGATAAGCCATTAAATAAAGATGCAGTATATGGAATTAAGAAAATAAATACGATTATTGCAGCAACAATTTTAAGTGCTTCTGAATCAAATCTCTTTCCAAAAAAGTCTGGCATTGTTTTTGAATCAATGGTTTGAGTCATAACACGAGTTCTTCTTCCTAAGATTACCCATGGTAATAAAGAACCTATAATCGCATTACCTATTCCTGCCCACGTCGATGAAACCCCAAATAAATAACCAAATTGTCCAGCATATCCAATAAATACAACTGCACTAAAATATGATGTTCCATA
>JAIKVY010000181.1 GCA_024685275.1 Clostridia bacterium | reverse complement strand
GATGGTACAACAATGCAATGAAATTTGTAAAGAATATGGTTTACCAGTATATGAAGAAAAAGAAGAAGTTAAAGAAGAGAAGAAACCAAAGATAAGTATGCTTAAAGAATATGGTCCAAAGAAGATGACAAGTTTCTTGCTTATTTTAGGCGCTATCTTTATGTGGTTCATTGGATATTATGCAATAGCAAATAACATGCCTATTTACTGTGTAAAAATCTTAGGTGTAAGTACTGGTCTTGCTTCAATTGTATCGGGTGCTAGTTTGGTAGTAGCAGCGATCGGATTTATTCCTGTTGGTATTATGGGAAGAAAGATTGGAAGAAGATGGTCAATAATCTTTGGATTTGGATTGGCTGTTATAAGTTATTTATTAGTTGCAATCTTTGTAAGCAAAGCAAGTGACACAGCAACGATTATCTTTATGGCTTGTTACATGGTAAGTGGTTTTGGATTAATCTTTGCAAATGTTAATACACTTCCAATGGTACTTGAAGTTTCTTCACCAGAAGATATTGGAAAGTTCACAGGTATTTATTACATTGCTACAATGTCAGCTCAAACATTAGGTCCAATTTTTGGTGGCTTGGTAATGGACTACATTGGTGGAAGTAAGGCGTTATTTATCTTCAGTGCAGTATGTGTTGCTCTTGGAGCTGTTATGATGTTATTTGTTAAACATGGTGAAGCTCCAGATTACTTAAACTTAGTTGCTTCAAGAAAAGCTGCTAAATTAGAAAAAGCTGGAAAATAAAGATTTAAATAAACCTTAAATTTATTAGATAGGATTGGCTTTAAATAAGGTCAATCCTTTTTAATTTAGTTCTTTGTTTGACAAACAATCATATTGAAAAGATAATAAAGGTATGAAAATTAAGAAAATATTGTTTTTGGTTTTAGTTATTTTACTAGTGTGTTGCCTTATTTCGTGTTCTAAAAGAGGCAATATTGAAAATGCTGAACTAGGAGTAACTATTCATTTTGATTTACAATATGAAACTAAAGTACAAATACCAGATGTACATATAGATTCAACTACTGAAGCATATATGCCGAATGATCCTGTTAGGTTAGGGTATGTTTTTGGTGGTTGGTATTATGAATCAACATGTGAAAACAAATTTTCAACAAAAGATGGAATAACAGAAGATATAACCCTTTACGCTAAGTGGATTGAAGAAGAAAAGAATGTTAATCCAGGAGAATTAGAAGAAGAAACAAATGATGATTTGGGTTTTACATATCTTCTTATAAATGAAACAACAGCAGCAGTTAAAGGATATGATGGAGATGCTGAAAATGTTGTTATCCAATCAACATTTGGAAAAAGAAATATAACAAGAATAGTATCAAATGCCTTTTATGGTAATTCAAAAATAAAATCTATTACCATTCCTAAAGGAATAACAGAGATAGATAATAATGCATTTGGGAATTGTTCAAAATTAAACCAATTTAAAGTTAATAATGATAACCAAAATTATTCATCAGATGGAGCAGTTTTATTTGATAAGTATAAGACAACAATAGTATGCGTACCTGCTGGAATACAAAGTGAACAATTCGTTATTTCAAAAAATATCTCTAAAATATCTGAATATGCATTTAGTGGAGTAAAATCCGATATTCAATTTGATGAAGAAAATTCAATAACCCAATTAACCAAAAATATGTTTGCTGAATCAGAAGGTGATATTTATTTACCTAAAACAATAGAGATTCTTCAAGCAGCTTTTTATGATTCAAAATCTAATATTATTTTTGATACCAATACTACAATGAATATGATATGGCCATCTGCTTTTGAATCATATAAAGGGAATAAATTAATAATTCCAAGTTCAATTACATATATAGGAAAAGCAGCATTTAAAAATTGCACAGCTATAATTGATTTATCTCTTACTACCTTTACAACAATTACAGAAAGTGTCTTTGCTGAATATAAAGGAGAAAGCATATTAATTCCAAAGCATATTGAAAATATAGAAAAGAATGCTTTTGATAAATCTACTACTGAAATCACATTTGAAGAAAATTCGAAATATAAAGTAATAAAAGCACAAACATTCCAATATTTTAATGGAGTGTTAAATATGCCAACTGGAATTACTTCAATTAAACAAAATGCATTTATTAATGCTCATGCAACAATAAAACTATACACTCAAATTGAACAAGGCGTTTTAGAAGAAGATTTCCCAAATACATGCCAAATCGTATTTTTATATGATTA
>JAIKVY010000164.1 GCA_024685275.1 Clostridia bacterium | reverse complement strand
CTTTTTATGGGATGCAACAGAATCAGCACTAACACCGATAATAACTGCTCCCTTTTCTCTGAATTGTGGATATAATTCTGCAAATGAACATGCTTGTTTTGAACAACCTGATGTCATATCCTTTGGATAGAAATATAATATAACTTTCCTTCCAATAAAATCCTTTAAATTAACCATATTCCCATTTTGATCTGGTAATGAAAATATTGGTGCCTTGCTTCCTACTTCTAACATATTACTCCCCCATAACATTATTTTAATAATACTTTACTACTAATAAATTAATTTGTGAACTTAGCAGTTGAATATTTCACATATTCATCATTAATCTTGAATAGTTTGACTTTTTTATCGTTTATCTTGCTTGATAAAAGGCCATATTCTGCTAGTTTGTTGAGCTCTTTAAGCGCTGCTTGTTTTGAAATGGTGATATTTGCCATCACCAAAAACTTTTTGTAATCAAAATACCCATCAGCCCCCAACAAAATCTTTTTGATATAAATGGTTTCAATGTGTGTTATCGTTATGCCTTCTTTAATCAATTCATCCGAAATATAATTAATATTTCTATAGACTAGAGAATAACGAATCGCTGTGTTAAGAATGTAAATCAAAAAATATGTTAAATCATTGTCCATATCTCTAGTTTCTCTTAATGCATCATAATATTTCCTTTTGTTATCATTAATTGCTTCACTAATAAAAAGTGGAGCTGTATATGTATTCTCTAACAACATACTAATCCATAATGATACCATACGCGCAGTTCTGCCATTATAATCAAAATATGGATGAACATAAAGAATATAATAATGGCAAATGTGAGGCAACATATCTTTATTTCCATCATTATTTTTATCATTTATATACTTATCTACAAATTTAAATAAACTATCCATGCATTCTTCTATCTTTTCTACAGGGCATCCCTCATACTTATCTATATATACTTCATTATCGCGATAATAATTTACTTGCAATTCTTGATTCTTTTCAAGACAGTCTTGACTCAAGATTGTATAGAGTTTGTACAAGTTTTCTTTAGTAAAAGAAGGTTTTGTCTTGATATAATCAATAGCTGATATCATATTACGTGCTATAATTTCATTTTTGTCTTGTGGCACAGCTCCCTTGCGTATTTGTTCTAATTTTGTACGAGTTGTAGGAATATTTTCAATCTGCATGCTCCCTTCTAATTCAGAATAGACACGTGCATCAATCATATCATCGTAGTTTCTCTCAACAACAGTTGATTCATTTTCAAACAAGTCCTCTAGCACAATTTTAAGATAGGTTTTCTCAAGATTTATAAGAGCAGAACCAACAGTGTAAAAAATGTGTTTTGAGTTATATGTTTTAAGATCAAGAGAAAACATATTCTCATTGTGTTGATCTATAAGATTATCTTTATATTGTTTATACTCTATGAGTTGTTGATTAGTTAAAAAGAACTTGTATTGATTACTATAACGCAAATCTGTTGAATCATAATAGATTGAACCAAATAACATTTTGTTATAATCGTGTGCCATAATATATCCTCTCAACGTAAACCATATCGTAAACCTTATTTTTATACATTGTAAACCATATCGTAAACCATGTCAATGCCTTGATAAAACACTAAAGTGTAAAAATTACACAAAGATTTTAAATTTGATGTGTAAAAATTACACATCTTCATTGCGTTGTTTGTGTAATCTTACTTAATAAATCCGCTATAATAATCTTTCGTTTTGGTATATTATTTTAAAAAATATTACATCAAAAAGCGCCCATAAAAATGAGCGCTTTGGCGTTCGTGGGCGGATTCGAACCGCCGGCGTTCCGCTTAGGAGGCGGACCCTCTATCCTACTGAGGTACACGAACAAATTTTTTTGCTTATTTTAAAACACCTTTATCACTAATCATTTAATTGATTTATTGATACTGTTAATCTATTTAATGTTTCTTCTTTACCCAATATATCTATCATTTCTACAGCGCCACCTGGAGTTGATTGAACACCAGTAACAGCTGCTCTAACTAAAAAGAGCATTTGTCCGCCTTTGTATCCTAAATTTTCTGCTTCTGATACTAATGAATCATGTATATTTTCTACTGTAAAATCATTTATGCTTAAAATAATATCTTTAGCTTTTGGTAAA
>JAIKVY010000117.1 GCA_024685275.1 Clostridia bacterium | reverse complement strand
ACCTCCATTGTTACTAGTTCAGCCTCAACTTTACGTAAAGTCAATTCATACCCACGTATAGTTACCTCGATAGGATCTCCTAGAGGAGCTTTTTTTCTTAAATACACTTTTGCTCCTGGAGTAACACCCATATCAAACAGACGTCTACGCACTCTCCCATCACCGGATACTGCTTTGATAACGCCTTCTTCACCAATCTTGAATTCACTCAATTGTTTTAACATTTGTTACCTCTTTTGTGCTACTAATATTTTTCTAGATAATTCATTATCTAATGCTAGCCTACCTTCTTTTACTAAACAAATGACTCCCCCATTCTGTTCTGATATTACAGTAATACTAGAATCAATTGTTATTCCTAAATTAGCTAAGTGTTTTTTAGTCTTTTCATCTGTTAACACTTTAACCACGCACATTTCCTTCCCTATTGGCGCCATACTAATCGGCATATATCCTTCTCCTTCGAAAATATGAATAATATTTCATATTCATTTTTCGATATAATTGTAAGCCATAGGTAACAAGAATGTCAACTATTAATTATAATTAATTGGAAAAATTTTTAATGATTTTATTTTACGATAATTTTTTTACAAATATCTTTGATGTAACACTCTTCACACTTTGGTTTTCTGCTTTCACAAACATATCTTCCATGAAATATTAAAGTATGATGTAATGTGTTCCATTGTTCTTTAGGAAATTGTTCTTTTAAATCTTTTTCAACTTCTGCTGGATCTCTTCCTTTTGATAATCCTATCCTTCTAGATACTCTAAAAACATGCGTATCTACTGGCATAGCTGGTATATTAAAGGCAACACAAGAAACTACGCTAGCAGTTTTTCTTCCAACCCCAGCTAAACTAGTTAAGCTATCGAAATCTTCTGGAACAACTCCATTAAATCTATCAATTAAATCTTGACTCATTTCGATAATATTTTTAGCTTTATTATTATAGAATCCACAACTAAATATATATTTTTTTAAGCCTTCAAGCCCTAATTGTAGTATTAATTCAGGGGTATTATATTTCTCAAATAAAACAGCTGTAACTTCATTAACTCTTTTATCAGTACATTGTGCACTAAGAATAGTTGCAACTAATAATTCATATGGAGTTTTAAAATTAAGTTCACACCCAGCATTAGGATGTTGTTTTGTTAATAGATTAAATACTTCTTGGCTATATATCATATGTATTAATTAAGAAGAGCGTTTTGTATTAATTGTATCGTCTTAGGTTTATCGCTTGATTTAAAAACAGCACTACCAGCAACCAAAACATCTGCTCCAGTTAAAGCTACTTCTTTACTATTCTCTTCTGTAACCCCACCATCAATTTCAACTAGAGCATCAATTCCTAATGATTGTAATCTTGATACAATATATTTTGCTCTGTCTAAACACTCTGGGATTAGTTTTTGTCCACCATATCCAGCGTATACTGTCATAACGACAATCATATCACAATCTATAAATAAGTATTCATAATCTTCAATTTTTACATTTGGATTAAATGCTAATCCACATCTTTTCCCTTTTGCTTTAATTAGATTTAATGCTTTAAATGGATCTTTAGATGCTTCTGGGTGAAATGTAATAATATCGGCTCCAGCATCAGCAAATCTTTCTACATATTTTTCTGGTTCTGTCATCATTAAGTGAACATCAAGTGGTAAATTGGTGTGTTCTCTTATTGCTTTAATCATAGGCATACCAAAAGTAAAATTAGGGACATATACTCCATCCATTACATCACAATGAATTATATCTGCACCCCACGCTGTACAATCTTCTACTGTTTTACCCATATTACCAAAATCGCCACTTAATATTGAAGGAGCAACTAATATTTTTTTCATACAAATCCCCTATTAAATTGTTTTTTTTATTATATCATATACACTTTTAAAAGAATACTTTTCTTAAAAGCATGAAGTTAGTTTTTCTTATTAAAATAATTGTTTGGGTTGTTGATATAATTGTTGCGTAGTTGCCCGCAAGCTCCACCTATATCATTTCCCATACTATGTCTCAGTGTGTTACTTATTCCATTTTTTGTTAACTCATCGATAAATTCTGCAATTGAGTTACCGCTAATACCTTTTAAGTTTCTTTCTTTAACTGGATTTAGATTAATTAAATTAACATGAGCATTCAGTCCATATAACAATTTAGCAAGCTTTTTTGCTTCTTCTCTTGTTGAATTTTTACCCTCAATTAAAGAGTATTCAAATATAATCCTTCTTCCAGTTTGGTTATAATAATATTTAGCTGCATTTATAATTTCAGCTATTGAATATTTATTAGCTATTGGCATTATTTCTTTTCTTGTTTCATCAGTTGATGCATGTAAACTAATTGTTAATATTACAGGAATTTTAAGGTCTGCAAACTTTATAATTTTATCAACTAATCCACATGTGGATAATGAAATGTTTCTAGGTGAAATATTTATTCCGTCTTTACTTGATACAAAATTAATAAACTTTACAACTTCATCAAAATTATCAAGTGGTTCCCCACTTCCCATTAATACTATATTGGTTATTTTTCTTTCTTTAAGCGTTCCATTATGCAATTTATTAATTGCTAAAACTTCACCAAGTATTTCTCCACAGGTTAAATTACGAATTAATCCGTTAAGAGTAGATGCACAAAATTTACACCCCATTCTACAACCAACTTGCGTTGAAACACATAGGGTGTTTCCATATTTATGTGGCATAAATACGCCTTCTACTATGTTTCCATCTCTAAATAAAAACAAATATTTTTCTGTATCGTCTTTACCTTTAAACGTTTCTAGTACAACAACTGAATTATCATAATAGTTCTCATTTAAAAAATCTTTCAAATCTTTTGGAATATTCATTTCATCAAAGTGCTTATACATATAGCTTTGTGAATATACTTGGCTAGCCCTGAATTTAGGATAACCTTTGGAAACTAATAATTCTGTCAATTCTTCTAAAGAATAATCTAATATATTTATTTTATTCTTTTCATCTGGCATATATAAAAGCCCTCCATACCATCATTATTAGGTAAAAATTGAATTGATCCATCATTCTCTTTTTCTAGTATATCACTTATTGTCTTTGTTCCTATCTTTTCTTTAATAAAATTAGGATGATTACTTAAAAATTCTCTTATGTTATTTTCATTTTCCATTTTTGTAATTGTACAAGTTGAATAATATAAATATCCACCTGCCTTAACATATTTACAGCAATTATTTAGTATTTCTAGTTGTAATTTTGATAACTCTAGTAAATCTTCAAATTTTCTATTTAGTATAATATCTAGTTTCTCATTGATTACACCTAATCCTGAACAGGGTACATCGCACAAGACAATATCAAATTTTTCATTAAATTCATTGTTATTTTTTGTGGCATCACAAAGCTGAATATCTAAGTTTACTTTCATTCTATTAGCATATGATTTTATTAACTCAACTCTGTTTTGATGTATATCACAAGATGTTACTAAAATGCCTTTTTCAGCAAAATATATACTTTTCCCTCCTGGACTAGCACATGTATCAAGCAGGTTTTTAGCATTATTTATATTTACTAATGTGCATAATAATGATGAAGTAAAACTCATATATGTTGCTTTTCCACTATTTATTAGCTCCTTTACTTTATCATCATTTATTACATATGCCCCAGTGCTTGTTTCTCTTATTACTGATATATTATTTAATATCTGTTTTTTATCTTCCTTATTTGAAATTCTAATATGTTTGTATTCATATTTTTTTGTTGAGATTATATCTAAATATTCATTTTCATAATCTTTTTTTATCAAGCCGATTATCCAAGAAGGATAATTATATTTGATCTCTAAATATTGATATGAATTTTCTTTTGGTAATGGAGTATTCTCTGTTTCTATTTTTTGAAAGATAAATACACAAAAATTATATATTGCTTTTTTGCCTAATTTCTCTAAAACTGGTTTAATATAATTACAAACTTGACTCGCTGAATAATCCAAATATTTAATCATATAGGCACCAATTAAAAACAAAGGGTAAACATTTTTCTTTATTTTTTTATCAGCCCAAAAATCTACAATATACGTTAATTCAAAATAATGTTCCATAACACCTTTTGAATATTTTATTGCACCTTTATCTTTTGTATGATTAAGTTCTATATTGAGATATGCTCCATCATTAAGCACATTTTTAAGTATATTAAATGAATTGTATATTGAATCTTCTTTAGTCAATTTTTATTAATCCTTTAATTAATTGAAGTACCAACTTCTATTCTCTTACCATTAATAAATTGTATTCCTGACATTTCATTTTTGCCTTCTGGTTTTATTAGGTCTAGTTTAATAAGGCCATCAGCACATGAAATAACAAAACCATTAATTTTATCTGCATATACTACAACAGCTGAGTTATTCTTATTATTTGTTGAAATAATAGAACACTTAAGAATTTTAATTCTCTGCCCCTTGAAAAAGAAAAATGTTCCTGGATTCGGATTCATCCCTCTTGTTTTGTTATATATAACATCACAAGTTTCTGTAAACTCTATTTTTCCCATGGATTTTTCTATGTATTTACAAAAAGTAACTTCTTTTTCATCTTGTTTAATATATTTGATTGTTCCATTTTCATAGCTATCGATTGCTTTAAGTATTAATTGACTAGAAATATCTGCAAGCTCCAATAATAATTCTTCTGAATTAATATTTCTTTCAATATTTATTTTTTCTTGTAAAATAATATCACCTGCGTCCATTTTTAACTCAGTTTTCATTATAGTTACACCTGTTTCTTTATCTCCATTTATTAGTGCTGTTTGAACAGGACTAGCTCCTCTCAATTTTGGTAGTAATGACGTATGTACATTAAAAATAGGACAAATGTCTAGGATATTTTGTTTTAATAACTGCCCGTATGCAGCAGTTATCATTAAATCTGGTTTTAATGCTTTTATAATATCTTCACCTTCATTTGATATGCTTTCAAATTGGTATAAAGGAATATTATTTTCTAATGCATATTTTTTTACTGGAGAAAATTCAATTTTATTATTTCTTCCATTGACTCTATCTGGTTGGCTAATAACACAAACAACTTCATTCTTAGATTTATATATTGCATCTAATATCTTAGCTGAAAATTGTGGAGTGCCTAAAAAAACTATTCTCATTGAGCATCCTTATATTCTTTTGTATAGAATAAAATACCATCAAGATGATCGAGTTCATGACAAATACATCTAGCAGTTAATCCTACGTATGTTCCTGTAAACTCTTTTCCTGTTCTATCTTGAGCTTTTACAGTTACTTTATATGGTCTTAAAACATTACAGTTTTTACTAGAATCAACTGATAAACATCCTTCTGGTCCAATTTGTGTTCCATCACTTTCTATAATTACTGGATTTACAAGTTCTAATCTATCATCACCAGTATCAACTACTGCTAATCTTCTACAAATTCCTACTTGTGGACCAGCTAAACCGACGCCATCAGCCGCTGCCATCGTTTCAAACATATCATCTAATAAAACTCCAAGATTAGCATCAAATTTTGTTACAGGCCTACATACCTTTTTTAATATATCTTCGCCTTCTTTAAATATCTTTCTTATTGCCATATTTTCTCCAAATTAAACAATTATTTTTCTTAACTATTATACAATAGTTAAACACATTAATTAAAATGATTATCTAATAAATATTTATTTTTGTTCGGTAATTATTATCAATCTACAATCAAACTCATTGCACCATTCATTACTCATATTTATACCTATATTCATTAAGTATTCACCAGTTTGTATGGTGTTGTCATAACTATTAAGATATTTACTATCCTTCTTTAATCCTTTTAATTTCAAGAATCTATATCTATCCCATTCTTTCTTTCGATTCATGCATACACATAAAGATACACTTTTATCAATAGAAACTGATTGCATTGCCATCCAATTAGATTTATTTGGATCTAATAAATGATATAGTGTTCCTTCTTCAATTACTGATTTATGGTATTTATGATATACATCAGCTATTTCACTTAAACTATCTATTTCCTCTTTTGTTAGTTTATTAGGATTCATTTCATATCCATATGTTCCGAACAATGCAAGTATTGCTTTTGTTTTGTAGTTTGTTATAGGACTTGCATTAACATGAGCTCCTATTGTTGAAAGTGGATAACCAATAGATGTGTTATAATTTATTTCCATTCTTACAGCTGGATCTGATTCATCACTAGCCCATATTTGTGGAGTATAGAAAAGTGTTCCTAAATCAAATCTACCACCACCAGAAGCACAACCTTCTATTAAAATATTTGGATATTCATCACATATTCTACTTAAAAGTTTATAATATCCCAGAATTACCCTATGGTATATTTCCCCTTGTTTTTCACTTGGATATTTATTTGAATAATGTTCACATATTATCCTATTACAATCCCATTTAATATAATCGATTTCATATTCATCTAAAAATGCTTTCATTTGATTATATATATTCTCAATTACATCAGCATTTGAAAAATCTAAATGGAATTGGTGTCTAATACAACTAATTGTTTTATTATCTGCATTAGATAAGACAAACTCTGGGTGGCTTCTATATAAATCGCTATCATAATTTATCATTTCAGGTTCAAACCAAATTCCAAACGCAATACCTTTGCTTTTACAATGATTTATTATCTTATGTAAATCAATTTTTTCTTTATTTACAACCCAATCACCTAATCCAGCATTATCTAAGTTTCTCTTACCAAACCAGCCATCATCTAAAACGAATAACTCTGTTCCGATTTTAGCTCCATCATCTATATAATCTGTAACTGTTTTAGTATCAAAATCAAAGAAACATCCTTCCCATGAATTAAATGGAATTCTCTTTGGTAGTTTATTCTTTTCTGATAACAAATTATAAAGAATAAATGAATGGAAATTCTGTGATACTTTTTCTATTCCATTATATGAATATGAAATAACTGCTTGTGGTGTTTCAAAACATTCCCCACTCTTTAATTCCCACTCGAAATCCTCATCATTCATTCCATATGTAATATGAGTTTGTTTATAACTAGTTACATGAGCTCTAAATTTAAAATTTCCACTATAAATTAAATTCAATCCAATAGCTACACCATATTCATTATTTGTTTCTTTTTCTTTAATAATTACTAGTGGATTTTCTTCATGCGAGCTTCTTCCATAATTTGATGAGATTTCCTTTATCCCATCAATTAATGGTTCTTCAACACAATTACGTTCATTTTGCCATCTTCCATGGAAATGAATAAGATCATATTTATCACTAGGTAAATCAAGTTGTAATGATTCAGCTCTTAAAATCTTTATATTATTCTTTTCTTTGTTTTCTATTTTAAAGGATTTAATAATGATATCTTTATCTAAATCAATAGAGATATATAAATGTAAATAAACATTACTTTCTTTCTCTTTACAAATAAACTCAATAGTTTCAAAATTACCTTTTCTTACATGTGGTAATTCAGTAAGTGGTTTTATGCATTTATAGATTACAAAACTATCATATCTAAAATCAGTTTCATAACTTCCATTAGCTTGTTTTATTACTATTGGTGCATGCCTTTTATCATATTTACCGTGCGAACCGATTTCAAGTGGCGCACTATTATTCTTAAATCCATCACTATATTTATATTCTGTTTTATTTACATTATCATATGTAAATGATGAATCATGCCACTCATTTGATTTTCTAAGTGCACTAACATCTGTTAATGGAGCAATAGCTTTTCCAAAATAAATTGTTTCTAAAATTCCCTCTGAATTTAGATATATCATGTAACTAATAGAACCATTTGTTATATTAAACACTCTTGATTTTTCATTATATTCAATCATTTATTCCACCCTCTTTATTTATTTATGTTAAATCTGTAAGCACTATTATTTTATCACAAATTGTATATATTGAATATATACATATACTTTAATTAGTAACGACACTTAAAGAATAAAGCCTGTATCAAAAAGATACAGGCCCCAAAACACTATTTAGTGTGTTTACTTTAATTAATTATCCAATAATTATTTCTTTGAATTACGGATGTTTGCTTGTGCAGCTGCCAATCTTGCGATAGGTACTCTAAATGGTGAGCAAGATACATATGATAATCCAATCTTATTGCAGAATTCAATACTTGTTGGATCTCCACCGTGTTCTCCACAGATACCAATGTGCATTCCTGGACGAGCTTTTCTTCCAGCGTCAACAGCTATTTCCATTAACTTACCAACACCAGTTGTATCAAGTCTAGCGAATGGATCGTTTTCATAGATCTTTGTGTCATAGTAAGCATTTAAGAATTTACCAGCATCATCACGGCTGAAACCAAATGTCATTTGTGTTAAGTCGTTTGTACCGAAGCAGAAGAATTCAGCACCGCCGCCACCTTTAGATTCATCACCAGCAATTAAATCTGCTGTTAAAGCTGCTCTTGGAATTTCAATCATTGTACCGATTTCATATTGAATAGCAACTCCAGCTTTCTTAACTTCTTCGCTAGCTACTGCTTTAACGATATCTTTACAGAATTTAAATTCTTTTACATCGCCAACAAGTGGAATCATGATTTCTGGTAAAACTTTCCATGTTGGATGTTTCTTCTTAATATTGATTGCAGCTTTAATAACGGCTCTTGTTTGCATCTTAGCAATTTCTGGATATGTAACTGTTAAACGGCATCCTCTGTGTCCCATCATTGGGTTGAATTCGTGTAAGTTAGCAATAATTGCTTTGATTTGTTCAACTGTCTTTCCTTGAGTCTTAGCTAATTTTTCAATATCAGCTTCTTCTGTTGGAACGAATTCATGAAGAGGTGGATCCAAGAAACGAATTGTAACAGGATTTCCTTCAAGTGCTTCATATAATTGTTCGAAGTCTTCTTGTTGCATTGGTTCAAGTTTAGCAAGAGCTCTTTCTCTTTCTTCAACTGTATCAGAACAAATCATTTCTCTGATAGCATCAATTCTATCTCCTTGGAAGAACATGTGTTCTGTTCTACATAATCCGATACCTTCTGCTCCAAGTTCACGAGCTTTTCTAGCATCTTGTGGTGTATCGGCATTTGTTCTAACTTGAAGTTTTCTATTCTTATCAGCCCAAACCATAATTCTTTCGAAATCACCAGAAATCTTAGCTTCAACTGTCTTAATTAATCCTTCATAGATATTACCTGTTGAACCATCGATTGAGATGCAGTCACCTTCTTTAAATACTTTATCACCAATTGTGAATTTCTTGTTTTCTTCATCCATATTGATTTCTTGACAACCAGAAACACAGCATGTTCCCATACCACGAGCAACAACTGCTGCATGGCTTGTCATACCTCCACGAACTGTTAAGATACCTTGTGATACTTTCATACCTTCGATATCTTCTGGAGATGTTTCAAGTCTTACTAAAACTACTTTCTTGCCAGCTTTCTTCCATTCTTTTGCATCTTCAGCTGAGAAAACGATTTGTCCACAAGCAGCACCAGGTGAAGCAGGTAAACCTTTAGCAATTGGTTTAGCTTTCTTTAATTCAACAACATCGAATTGTGGGTGTAATAATGTATCTAAGTTTCTTGGTTCGATCATTAATACAGCTTGTTCTCTTGTAATCATACCTTCATCAACTAAATCACATGCAATCTTTAAAGCTGCTTGAGCTGTTCTCTTACCATTACGTGTTTGTAACATGTATAATTTTCTATCTTCGATAGTAAATTCCATATCTTGCATATCATGGTAGTGATTTTCAAGTTTCTTACAAATAGCTTCGAATTGTTTGAATACTTCTGGCATTACTTGAGCCATTTGCGCAATTGGCATTGGTGTTCTAACACCAGCAACAACGTCTTCACCTTGAGCATTCATTAAGAATTCGCCCATTAGTTTTCTTTCACCTGTAGCAGGGTCTCTTGTAAATGCAACACCAGTTCCTGATGTTTCACCCATATTACCGAAAGCCATCATTTGAACGTTAACAGCAGTACCCCAGCTATATGGAATATCATTATCTCTACGATATACGTTAGCTCTTGGGTTATCCCATGAACGGAATACGGCTTTAATAGCTTCAAATAATTGAACCTTTGGATCAGTTGGGAAATCTGCTCCTATTTTAGCCTTATATTCAGCTTTAAATTGATTTGCTAATTCTTTTAAATCATCAGCTGTTAAATCAACGTCCATTTTAACGCCTTTCTTCTCTTTCATTTTGTCGATAAGTTGTTCAAAATATTTTTTACCAACTTCCATAACAACATCTGAGAACATTTGGATAAATCTTCTATAGCAGTCCCATGCCCATCTTGGATTGTTTGATTTCTTTGCTAAAACTTCTACAACGTCTTCATTTAAACCTAAGTTTAAAATTGTATCCATCATACCAGGCATTGATGCTCTAGCACCAGAACGAACAGAAACTAAAAGTGGATTTTCTTTATCACCGAATTTCTTTCCAGTGATTTCTTCCATCTTTTCAATGTGATCCATTATTTGTTCTTTAATGTCATCAGCAATTTGTTTACCATCTTCATAATAACGAGTACAAGCCTCTGTTGTAATGGTAAACCCTTGTGGAACTGGTAAGCCTAAATTTGTCATTTCTGCAAGATTGGCACCTTTACCACCTAGTAAGTTACGCATCCCTGCGTTACCTTCTGTAAAAAGATATACGTACTTATTCATAGATTTCCTCCTATATATTTTATTAAAATCTAACCTTTTAAATTATATTAAATATACGTTTATTTTTCAAGTTAAATATAAATATATTTATATTTTAAGTAACATTTCAAGAGAAACAATACTTATTCCTAACTCATTTCTAAGCACTAATACTAGTGTGCTAATTAGTTTTTTAATTACATTAGGAAAAAATGGTAATGTTCCAATCTCTTCAATATCAGCATTAGAAAACGCAACTAAAGCTTCATATTCTGTTTCTTGATCTTTTAAAAACTCATAATCTATTCCTAAACTTTCTAAACAAAATATCAAATACTTTAATACAAATCCTATTTCTAAAGTATCATCATATGTTATGCTTTTTATTACTTTAATCAATTCAACAAATTCTTTCTGGGTTTCTTTATCTTTATAGAAACATTTTGTTGTTAGTTCTAAACAAAAAGAAATACATGCGTTTTTCTTGATATCTGACCACGCATCAAAAAATGAATCATATATATCTAATCCATTAAGAATATTTCTATGCCCTTCTACATATTGAAAATTAGCAAATGTAAATACATTTATTAGATTTTTAAGTTTTGATTTCTTAGATTTTACGCCACGAGCAACAAGTTGAAGCATACCAAGTGGCGTAAATACATTTAATAATTTATCGTTTTCTTTGTAGTCGTTTGCTTGACAAATAATTCCGTAAATTTCTTTCAAATCTGTATCCTATTTTAGTTTCTTCATATCATAACCTAAGTCTTTTAATATGCTTAAGTTTTCTCTCCAATCTGGCTCTACTTTAACAAACAACGTTAAGAATACTTTTGTTCCCAAAAGATTTTCCATATCCTGTCTAGAATATGTAGCAATTTGTTTTATCATTTGCCCATTTTTACCTAAAATAATCTTTTTATGTGCTTGTTTTTCACAAATAATATCTGCTGAAATATTAATTAATTTCCCACTTTCTTTTTCATCAAACTCTATTATTTCAACTCCAATACCGTATGGAATTTCTTTATCTAGTAATCTAAATGCTTTTTCTCTTATTATTTCTCCACACATATATCTAACTGTTTTATCTGTGTATAAATCATCTTCATAATACTTAATATTATCTGTAAGTAGTTTCTTTATTTCATCTAAAACAATTGATACGTTTTTATTTTTAAGTGCAGAAATAGGAACTACTGATTTTATTTGTGGATATTTATTTAATTCAGCCATAAATGAAACAACTTTATCTTTTGTTACTCTATCAACTTTATTAATAGCAACTATTATGTTGTAGTTTTTGTTTATAAAGTTCTCTATTGATTGTTTATCAACTTCATTAAAGTCTTTTTCTGCATTGAGAATATATAAAATAACATCAGTGTGTTCGCTTGATAATTCTATGTTTTTAACCATAAAATTACCTAATTTATTTCTTGGTGTAAATATTCCTGGAGTATCAGTAAATACAATTTGACAATTTGGTTCGTTGTATATTCCTATAATATTTTCTCTAGTTGTTTGGGGACGCCAACTAACTATAGCAACTTTTTCTCCAATTAAAGTATTTATAAAAGTGCTTTTCCCTGCATTTGGTCTACCCATAATTGTTACATAACCAGATTTAAAATCATCCTTGTTTTCTGGTTCTATTTGATTATTAAGATCATTTTTTGATAGATTAACTTTTGATAATATTTCTTCTGTAATTGACATCATCTCTTCTTCTTTAGCTTTTGTATCATGATCAAACCCTAAAAGATGTAACATTCCATGACATGTTAAAAATGCAATTTCTCGCTCTATTGAGTGCCCAAATTCATTCGCTTGTTCTTTTGCAACATCTAAACATATGTAAATTTCTCCAAGCATCAATGTGTTATCTTCTGGATTAATCTCATCTGAAAACTTTTCTAATTCTAGAGGAAAAGAAATATCTTCTATATTTTGAAAACTAAGAACATCTGTTACTTTGTCAATGTTTCTCTCTTCTTTATTAATCTCTTGGATTTCTTCTTTTGAAACGAATTCGATTTCTACATCTATTCTTTTAGCATCTTCATTAAAATATCTTAGTGTATTTGCAATTACATCATTAACTAAACTTTTGTATTCATTTGTATAAATTCTTATCATTAAATTTTCCTAATATTAATTATATTTTATTCTCTTGTGATATAACTTTGGCAATGAAGCAATTAAAGTATCTTCAATATCTTGTAAATCTTTGAGTGTAATTGGAGTATTTGAAAACTGATTATTTTTCATTTTATCCATAATTAACCCATGTATTTTATTTCTAAATAAGGTTTCATCTTCATCTATACCCATAGATCTTGTAGCCGCTTCAATAGTATCGACAATCATAACTAGAGCACTGATTTTTGTGCTTGGTTTAGGGCCATCATATCTAAATGCATCAATATCAATATTTTCTTCTGTTATTCCTCTAGTTTTATTCAAGAAAAATCCAACTGTTTGTGTCCCATGATGTTCTAATGCTATTTGTTCAAGAATTTCAGGCAATCCAGCTTCTTTAATAATGTTAGCACCATCTATTGTATGTCTTGTAATCAATCTAACACTTACTTCTGGGACATAATCATCGTGTGGATTATATCCTGTTTGGTTTTCTGTAAATGAAAGTGGACTTTTTAATTTTCCAATATCATGATATAAACAACAAGCTCTAGCTAATGCTGGATTCTCTCCAATTTTAATAGCACATTCTTGAGCTAAAGTAGCCATTGCCATAGAGTGGTTGTATGTTCCTGGCGCTTCTTCTCTTAATCTCTTCATAAGTCTAGAATCTGATGAACAAATTTCATCGAGTTTAAATGAACTATATACCCTAAACGCTTTTTCTAGTATAGGTAAAACTGTCATAAATATTGCCAATCCTAAAAGAATTGATAATAAGGACCAAACTGATGAAATTAATGTTTGAGATACATCTCCAGTTGTGAAGAACATATTAGCTAAAAATGCTATACCGAAACCAATTAATAAAGCAACTACTGCTGTTTTCCATATATAACTTAGTCTAGTATATGAGTTTTTCGTAAATACAATTAAAAATGTTGTTGCTAACAATTGTATAAATGCTGAAACAATTAAAGCAAATGAAGCGTCAGATGAAGCTATAACTGAGAAATTGATATAGAATAACAATACTGATGCTGCGTTAATAAATATTGCCAAATTTGCATTATATAAAACTGTAACTAATAATCCAATCATACATAATGGAACCATATATATTGAAATTCCTCTAGCAGTAACAGTAGAAAGAATAAATGCTACGAAAATAATTATATAAAGAATTACTGAATCCTTTACAAGTTTAGCATCCTTCATACCATCTCGAGCTAGATAAATCCAAACAATATTTAACGATATTATAGTAATCCCAGTAAGTGCAAAATATTTAATTAAATGTGTAATATCAAAAAACTCGCTAAATGTACCACCAACAACAGCAAAAGCAGTTACCATACCAAAAACGATAAGAAGAGATGTTAATATAATAACTACCTGATACTTACAAAGTCTTTTTGTAAATTCCCTTTTACGTAGCTTTTTAGCCTCTCTTTCTTTAATTTCTGCCTTACTTAATTTTGGTTGTTTAATCTCTTTCATATATCTTAAATTATAAATAAAAGCCTTAAAAGTGTCTAGCACAAAAAGTCATGCTTTTAATTATTCCTTTTTCTCAATTTTTCTAACACATTTTCAAAATAATCTGGCAAATCACAGGTAAACACCATTTTTTCTTTTGTTGTTGGTTGTATTAACTCTAATTTATACGCATGTAATAATTGTCCATTAAGTTTAAATTTATCATCTCCACCATATAATTTATCTCCAACAATAGGATGTTTTTTATAACTAGAGTGTACTCTAATTTGATGTGTTCTTCCTGTTCTTAATTTAAATTCAACCAATGTATAATCACCAAAACGTTCTTTTACTTTATATTCAGTTACTGCTCTTCTACCATCAGCATCAACGGCCATTTTCTTTCTATCTTTTTTATTTCTTCCAATTGGTAAATCTATAACACCTTTATCTTCTTTAATATTACCTGCAACTAATGCTAAATAATACCTACCACAAACTTTTGTTTGAATTTGATCTGCTAAAGATATGTGTGCTTCATTATTTTTTGCTATTACAATTAATCCAGATGTATCTTTATCCAATCTGTGCACAATACCCGGTCTCAAAACCCCATTAATTGCACTTAAATCTTTAATATGAAACATTATAGCATTTACTAACGTGCCATTTTTTGTTCCCTCACATGGATGAGTTACTAAACCTTGTTGTTTATTTATAACAGCAATATCTTTATCTTGATAAATAATATCTATTGGAATATCTTCTGGGTCAGCAGAAATGACCTCTGGATCTTCAATGATAACGCTAACGGTACCATCTTTTATTTTAAATCCGCCTTTTTTGATTATTTCATCATTAACAGTTACTAACCCATCTTCAATTATTTTTTTTACATGAGACCTTGTAAATTGTAATTTATCTGCTAAGAATATATCTAATCTATCTTCTCTATCAATATTTAATGTTATCTCTTCCATTATCTTCTATATATCCCCATTAGAGTCATCGATTATATCGTTATTATCTGTTTGTTCATCTAAATTATCTTCATAACTATTTTGTTCAACATATTCATCAACTGTTGAATTATCACTTAGTAACTCTTCTTTTAATGATTCTTCTTGAGCGCCTTCAATTGATTTAACTTCTTCTTTTTTTTCATCATTTGTTTCTTCCGTGTTTACAAACGTTGTTTCATCTTTAGCGTTTTTATCTTTACGAACAAATAATGGTTTAGCTGTTGATTGAACGCCATATATAGTTTCTGGTTTATATGCTTCCTTTTCTTTAATCTCTTTTTCATCTTTAGAATAGAAAAATATAACGTAAATAATTAAAAGAATTGCACCTATAGTTAAACATGAATCCGCAAAATTGAATACAGCAAAGTTGATAAGCTCAAAATAAATAAAATCTCTAACATAGCCAAGAGCTAATCTATCAATAATGTTTCCTATTGCCCCAGCCAATATTAATACCAAAGCAGTTCTTAATACTTTATTCTTATATTTATATGAATAGAAAATAAATAGAAATAAGAAAACAGAACAAATGATTGAAACAACTGTCAAAGCTGTTGTATGGTTAGCGAAAATCCCAAAACTTGCACCTGTGTTTTCTACAGCAGTTAAACTCAATACACCTTTAATAATGTCAATTTTGCCGTTTTCAACACACAAGCCATATACATATTTTTT
>JAIKVY010000061.1 GCA_024685275.1 Clostridia bacterium | reverse complement strand
ATCAGCAACAGAAGCAGCTTGGTCTGCGTCTCCTACACGGACACCTCTAGTTCCACTTGATAAAGTTAAGTTTGTTCTTAATAGTGGAATACATTCTGCCATAACATCTAACACTGGTTCATTTAGAACACTTCTAGGAATACCTTCATTAGTAGCTAATTGAGGTGTATAATCTCTAAATATTACAGCACTGTTTTCATAGTCATCAAGTGTTAGATTTTCAAGTGAAATTGGTGTATATCTAACCTTTAGACATTTCTTTGACATTATGATTTCTACTGGAGTTTGAGGACGTTTCTTTTCATCAGTAGCACCACCAACGAAAGGAACTGGTCTTACATAAGTAAATCTACCTAAGTAATCAAGTCCAATACCATCACCATCAGTACATAGAGTAAATGGTGTAATCATAAATGTTTCTAATTCTTTACAATACCAAAGAATTAATTGATACTTGTAATATAGCATACGCATAAACTCTTGTGAACTTATGTCTGCTGGTACATTATAGAAACAGCCTCTATTTACGGCATCTTGTTCATCTACAATACGAAGTAACTTTAAGATATCAGGTTTAGTGGATTTAACATTTCTACCTAATTTGATAGGAAGTCCTGTTTTAGGGTTGATACCAGCTTGTATTAATGTTGCTACATCTGGTAATATTGGTTTACCTGGTTTAGATGCCATAATCAGTTACCCCCTTATTTTGTAATATTTCATAAAGTTTTTTTGAGTCTTCTTGAACTGTTCTATTTTGTTGACCTATTTGTTCTGTCATTGCTAATCCTGCATATCTTGCATTATAAGATTTATAATTACCTTTAAATATATCTGCTAACATACCATACTTTTCATCATCTGTGATTTGAGTATCATTAATAACATTTTCAGTTCTATTTTGTTTAATAATATCCATCTTATCAGCACGATTTAAACTTTTATCTTTAATAATACTATTTTCTGTTTCTCCTATAGCTTTTGGCATTGTTTCAGGATCTTTTGTAGCATTTTTAATGGCAGCTTTTTGTAATAAGTATCCACCAACAGTTGCTGCGGCATAACTTGTTTGATTTCCTATATTTTTATAAGCTGAGTCGTAAAATCCCATAGAACTAACCTCCTATGTTTTCATTTTGTACATCTATGTTACTTGTATTGTCAGCATAGAAATACAAACCTTTATCTAATTCTTTATTTATTTCTGTAACTAAATGATAATCACAAGATTCAGCAACATAATCATTAAATCTTAATATAGATGCTTCGATATATGTTTCTTCTTGATTTGGTTTTAGATATTCTCTAATATAACCTTGTACCATTATAGTCATACCATTCCATTTCATAGCATTTCTAAAGTTTTTAATATCATCAGAATGTCCCATATAAATTTCTATAAAAGGATAAATTCTGAAGTCTACATTTATTGATGTAAGTTTACTAATAGCATCTGGTTGAGACTTAATATTGTCTAATTGGTAATTGAAAATATCTTTTTGCGCTTTAATATCCATATCGAATATTTCTCTATCATATTGCATTTGTTTATTTTCACCAATAATACCAAGAACACTCTTAATTGGATTGAAACTATAATTTCTAGCACCAACAGTATCCCATTGAGCCTTTTGCTGTTTATTAAACTTATTTATTTGAGTTGATACTTCAGTATCAAATATTTGTTGATAGTTTTTATTTTGATTTAAGTAGTCTGCCCAAGCATTTGATAATTGAGTAATTGAGTAGTTACCATTGAATAATAGACCACGAGTATCAGTTAAACCATTATAAGATGATTCACCATATAAATAATCCCAAGTAGGTTGAACTTTTACATAACTTGAATAAGGTCTATAGTTAAAAGATATTTGCCAAGAATTTATACCTCTATTCATAGCAGGATTAAATTCATAAGTTGAATCTTTAGCTGGACTACATAATATATATTCAAACAATTGAGTAATTTCTTTATATGAATAAGTACTTTGATTTAAAGTTAATAATGGATCGGTCTCAGTAATAGAAAATTCTTGAGAAGAAGTAGTAGACCAAAAGTAATATCCAACTATTGGGTCACTTGTTGTTAAGGTACTACCTTTTCTTATTGGTTCATAATTTATTAAAGAGAAATCATTAAAGTCTATTATACCATTATTTCTCATCGGACAATAAGGTACTACTTGTATATCATAAGCTGCCGATGTACCCAGAGAACGACATATTTCAATTGCTAAATTTATAGCCATAGCTTTATTAGCAGTATAATTTTGATTATTTACAGTATATTGATAATCATTACTATATGGTATAACAAACATATCATAAGGTGCATCAATCAAATGATTTCTATTAGTAGAATTAGTTAAATTAGTCCATACTTGAATATTTTCTTGAACTAGATTGATATAACAATCTTGTAAGAAATAATATAGATAATAATCAGAAGAGTCTGATGTACTAGGTCCATGATTAGCAAAATATTTTGGAGTTTCACTATAACTTGCTGAAGTTTGCATTGAAGTCATTTGATCATCTGTAGGTAATGCTTCATAAGTATGTCTAGTTAATTGACCTGAATAAGGAGAATTAGAGAAAGGCACTTTTTGATATTGTGTTGAATTATTTCTTACAATTTTACATCTGTAATAATTTCCGTCTATTTCACAAATCTTATTATCGTAAGAAGCTAATGTTTCATAAGTTCCATAATTACTAGTTATTTCAGGAATAACTGACCACCAATAAGATTTTGAGTATGAAGATAAATTATCATGCCATTTATTTGAGTAATATTCAGCAAATTGTCCAGTAGAATTTCTAATTGTATTAATACTAGATGTTATAGACATACCTTGATTAACTGCTACATGAGTATTAATAGTATAACTACCAGATATTTTTGTTTCATCAAAACCACAATAATTATTATCAACTGTTCTAGTAAAACCTTGAATATTAAAGTAGTATTTACCTCTATAATTTCCTAAATTAGTAAAAACATAACCATCATAAGCATACATATCATAATAATCAGAAGTAGCACCACCTCAATAAGTAGCAAAGTTTCCTTCAATACCTACATTATGTAAATCATTATCTTGTAGAATTTTTAACTTTGATATTGGAGTTGCTCCTGCAATACCCATATAATTTTTTGTTGATTGAGGTAAAGCATCGTAATCAAAGTCTACCGGTCTTGAATCGAAATATGTAGTTTTAATAGCACCTGAATGGTTTTTATCTCTTTCAATAAAACCTATTACCCAACCACTATTAGTTTCATCTTTAAGCAATTTTTCGGCACTTTTGACTTTATTATATTCTTGAATTTCTTTATTAAATGATAAAATACTTAAATTATTTACATAACCCTTTTTAATCATACAAGGACTATCTAAAACGGCATTTAAATATTCAGCAATGACATCTCTACGAACAGTGAATTCGTATTGACCACATCTGTTTAAATTTGACTCAATTACAAACCAACGTGTGAATTTTGTAGAATCTGTTTTATCTACAACTAATATATAGTTAGGTTCTTCAATAACATATTGATAATTTACAACTAACTTGGAAAATATTCCATCTGCCATTTCGAAGTTTACGTTTTGAACTATATTTAACACGTAACCACCATTAATATAGTCTTGAACGCTTTCTAATCTTCGAACTTGTCTGTTATAATAATTATTATAAGACAATAGGTATATATTGTATTGCATATTATACCTCCTAGTTTATTAAAAAGGGGACTAGATTACTAGCCCCCAAGTATTATCTTACACCTTCTTAATAGTTAAGAATGGTCTGTTGTATAAGTAACAAGGTTGAGAGTAACCCCAGATTAAGTAATGGTTTTCAGTTAATGAACGAGGATTGTAGAATGAAGTGTTTACACTAAATGCTGACATAAATGGAACAGCATCATTTTGCATTACTTTGCAGATAACTGTATCATCTTCTACATATACTTCTGCTTCTTCAAAGTTACCACTAGCTTTAACAGTAGCACCGTTAATTAATGCATCACCT
>JAIKVY010000019.1 GCA_024685275.1 Clostridia bacterium | reverse complement strand
TAACCTTTTTTATAAAAAAAACTTTTTCTATAAAATCAATTTTGAAATTTCTTTTTGCTCTATAAAATAAAGGTATTACATTATGATTGAATTGATAATTATACCAGTTTTCTTCAGAAACATAATAAACACTATTATTTTGTGATGCACAATCAATAAATAATGAATCAAAATTTTTGTGTCCATAAACATTATTAATCAAGTTTACAAATAGTATTTTCAAGATGCTTCACCTCTCTTTCTTTTCTTTATAAAGCCATAAAATAACTCTTTCATAAATGAGTTATAAAATATAAGATTTATTACTACTACCAAAACTAAAGAAATGGAACCAATTATTATTGCAGTAATAAACCAGCTAAAATAGCTACTTTCTGGACTCATTTTATTAACAAAAAATACTCCTATCGTAACAATAAATAAGCATTCAATCAAATCAATCAAAATATTTTTGATAAATGGTCTAACTCTTCTATTTATTATATTCTTATTTAAATAATAAACAAAGTAACCAGTTCGATAAATAATAGCTACTAATGTTCCAATTGCGACACCAACAAGCCCAAAAGCAAAAACTAGAGAAACAGATACAACAATATTAATAAGAGCTTCAACAATTGCACTTGTCTGTGTCTGCTTAAAGTGACCCGCGCCACATATAATTGAATTATATGGAATTCTAATGCAGTATACGAATAGTCCACATACCATTAAAATCGAGAATAATGGTTGAATATAATTAGCATCGTTTATATTTCTAGTGTAATTAGAAATAAAACTCAAAATCAATACACCGGCTAAAGAGCAAAACAAAATTGATATTAGATGAATTAGCCATTCAAAAAAATCAAAATGTTTTTTTAGACTATTCAAGTCACCTTTTGCATATAGATCACCAAAAAATGGAATATAACTATTTGTAAATGATGAAATTAAACTTTTTAATCCATTAATAACAATATTTGTTACACTATAAATTGACACGGTAATTAAATTAGTAAATAATGATAAAACAACAACGTCGGCATTATTCATTATTATGGTTGCAACATGTTGAGCAACACCATTCCATTTTTGATCTAGATGATATTTTGCACCCTCAATTTGCTTTATTAAAGTATATTTTTTAAAAACATATATAATCACAATAATAGGTTGAATTAAAAATATAATTGAAGATGCTAGTTTAACAATTTGAATAGGTGCATTACAATGGATAAGAATCAAAGAAACAACAACATTCAATATGGTTAAAAAAATATGAATACTAGCAGTTAAATAATATTTTTGATCTGCATTTAATAACAAATTATATGGGGCAGCAAAAAAATACTGAGTAAAAAAATTAAGCGCAATACATACAATCAAAGAAGAAATATAATAAAATGAAAAATCATTCGAATTTAAGCCCCAAATAATAGCAACAACAATTAAAACATAAGCAATTAAAACATAAGCAATCTTTCTAAAGAATCGTTTTGAATCAAAAAATATCAAACTTGTTGTTCTATAATCGTTATTTGACAAAGGCCTATAATATGCTGCTTGAAAAACAGCACCTACACCCAAATCTAGTAAGCCAATAATTCCCAAAAACTGGGATATTGATGTAATTAAACCATTTACCTCAGATCCATATGAAGCTATAATTGCTCTAGGTAGCAAAAAACCACAAACTAAAGTTACAACTTGTGAAATAATAGAAATAATAGAATTAATTTTTAATTTATTACTCTTCATCATTTAATACACCTTCTTCTATCTATTTTAGAAAAGATAAAGCAGCATAATCCAACATACAATGCTGAATACCCAGTCGTAAAAAAGAAAATAAACCAAACAAATCCAAGAACTCCAAAAAAGTTCATTTTAAGATTTTTTATAAAAAACGAAAACTCTCTTATTAAAATAACTATTCCAAACAATCCAAATGATAATATAAGGCTATTAACAGTTTCATGCATATTAGCAAAAACTTGATACTTAAGTTCAAGTTGAGAAAATGTTCCAGAAGATGTAATGGACCAATCAGATGTGCCAAATCTTCTTATGAAACTAGAAGCAAACCCTTTTCCAAATGGTAAATATAAAGGCTTTTCTACATACTCCAAAAAGACATTAACCAATTCATCAATTCTAGACTTTGGAGAAGCAGAAAGGTTATCATACCAATTGGAACCAAAAATGTTAATCACACTTGAGAACTGTTTGAGTTTTGCCTCAGACAAACCAAACCCAATTTCATTATGCATTAAAGAGATAAAAGAAAAGATTGATAAAGCAATTAATATGGTGCCAATAATTATAATTCCTAATCTATTCGAAATAATTGATTTATAAATAACTAAAATAAAAACTATGAAAATAATAATCCACCATTTACCAGCAAGCTCTGATGTTTTAAAAAGCATACAAAGTGATGAAACTATTCCTAAAATAAAAGCTAATACTTTGACAGAGTTTTTTTTATTTGAATAAAAAGGATAAATTACTAAAAAAACACTAAAAATAGATGCTTGTGATAAAAGCAAGGTAGTTCCAGAGCCATAATCAGCACTCCATCCAAATAAAACAGATAAAATAGTTGCTATAGAAATAGAAAACATAAAAATTAAGAAATAATCTTCAAATTTGTTTTTTAACTCATCACAAGCAAGAAAAGAATATGAAATACCCGTCATAATAAGTAGAATATTAAAATATAGTAACAAATCACGCCTATAAAGAACAAACCAAAGATCAAAATGATTCATCATCTGATTATCATTAATTAACATTGATATAATGCCAAAAAATATACCAAATATAAATAAAAGAATAAATAAAATCAAGGTGTTTTTTAATTTTTTATTATTAGAAAGATTTGTGCGAAATATTTTTCTTTCTTTTATAAAGACAATAAATACAGATAAAAAAAGTAAAAGAGTAATATGATAGCCTTTAATTATTGGCAATTGAGTAAATGTATATAAATGTACAGTTGGATCGTTATAAACAAATGTTGCATTGCTTAAAGAAGTACCCGTAAAAACAATAAACAGCAAATAAAACTTTACAATATCCAACCGTATCAAAGCAAATATCAAAACAAATACTTCAATTATGGAAATAGTAATTGCTAAAAAAGGAGAATATTTGGAAAAAGAGCATAGCAGAGAAAGCATTACAATTCCAATTATATATGGAAAATACTTAATTTTTTCTTTTTTGCAATTGATATAATTAGGAATAGATATTTCCATATGAATCCTCCTTATTTTTTTACGAAATTATTCTTTTAATAATCTCTTTTATATCGACATTTTTATATAAATTTAAAGCACCATCAGAGAAGGAATCATAATTCTCTTCTATTTTTTTTATAGAACTAATTATTAAATCTTCTTCTAATTCAGTTGCAATTCCAGAGTTGTATTTATCGAATAAAACCCTTAAACCAGGTAAATCATTACTTAACATAGGAACTCCAAAAGCACCATATTCAAATACTTTATTTGGAGCACAATAAATGGTATTCAAAACAGAGTTGCTACCACGAACAGGACGATATGAAATAACACCAATATAAGCTTTAGATGTAATATTCAAATGATATGGAGGAGCAATTCTATTTAAAAAATAGCAATTATTGTAATTCTTTTTTCTTAAATCATCATAATTCCATCCCATAACCAAAAAAACATAATCATTCATTTTAGAAATGGCACGTATAAAAGGTTCGATAGGTCGTTCATCACTAACCATTCCTTGATATAAAACTATTTTCCTTTTTCCAATCATTTCTAATATTTTTTTTGTTTCATCATCAAACTCATATTTTAAAATCAAATCAGAAGATGAATATGGTTTATTTGGCAAAACAATTGGGATTTTTTTTAAATTCCACCATGCTTTCATAATATGTGCACGATTGTACTCGGGGCAAACAACATTAATAGCTGAATCACACAATTTTTTTTCATTCATATGGAATAATTTGATTTTTGCAGAATAATATATTCTTTCGTTCAATTCATCAAATCGTAATATGTATTTATAACGTAAAATTTTATAGCCTAAGTGTTTAATTGAAATATCATCTTCAATCCATATGATTGTGTTATCATCATAATAATTATTTAAGCACTGCCATAGTTTTCTTTTTAACCTATTTAATAGAAAAATTCGATTAATTAAGTTATTGTTTTTTGAATAAAGAATTGGAATATACTCAATTTTAACAGCAGTATCAATAGAGTTCTCACAACCTTTGCTATCCAATGTTGTGCAGACAATTACCTCATTACCCAGATCTTTTAACGCATTTATCAAACTAATTGTAGGCGGATACGATAATATACTTGCCACCCTTACAACTATTATTTTCATAATCTATCACACAAAACTATAAAGTTTCCCTTTCTATTTAAAATATTTAACAATAAAACAAGAGGTTTAAATCATTTTAATTTATCATTAAAAAAGATTATACTTTGAATTATAATAATCAAAGTGATTTCATAAAATAATTTTTGTTTTCTTTAGCTGTCGTTGTTGGTCTTCCCAAGTTGTCTCTTGCTCCTATAGCACACTTTACTTCAATAAAACACAAATCATTTAAAACTATAGCTTTTTCGAGTGCTAAATCTAATTCAGCAAAACTATTAACACAGACAACGTAAGGATAACCACATCCTTCAGCTATCTTCACTAAACTAGCATTTCCCATTACAGTTGGTTGCCCGCCAACAGTTTCATGCGAGCAATTATTAATAACTATATGTACTATATTCCTAGGTTTATTTGCAGCTAATACTGCCATAGATCCCATGTGCATTAGTACAGCACCATCGCCATCAATTATCCAAATCTTTTTATTTGGTTTTTGAATGGCAATTTCCAGTGCAATACTAGAAGAATGGCCCATTGAACCAACTGTCAAAAAATCATAACCATGTCCTTGTTTATTTGCCTCTCTAATTTCAAACAACTCCCTAGAAGCCTTTCCAGTAGTAGAAATAATTGCATCTTCTTTAGATACATTAACAATATGTTTAATAATATCTTCTCTTAACATTGAATAATTATTCTTAAAACATAATTTTTCTTCAAAACTTAATGCACCTTTTTTAACTACAAATGCAACTTGCTTTCCTTCTTTTAAAAGTAATTTAAAATATTCCATTTTTTGAGCAATTTCTTCCAAACTTGTTTCATTTGAAATTACCATATATTGTATATCCATAATGTCTAACAGTTTGCATGTTATTTCACCTTGAAAAATATGTTGTGGCTCATCATGTACTCCTGGTTCACCTCTCCAGCCTATAACAAATATGCAAGGAATGCCATATACCTTATCATTCAATAATGAAGCAACAGGATTAACAACATTACCTTCGCCACTATTTTGCATATAAACTACTGGAACCTTACCAGTTGCTAAATGATATCCAGCAGCAAGGCCAACTGCGTTTCCTTCATTAGCAGCAATAATATGATTTTTTCCATTAACTCCATACTTAAATATTAAATAATTGCATAGTGCTTTTAATTGACTGTCTGGAACTCCAGCATAAAAATTAGATCCCAAAACTTTTGTAAATTCTTCAACTTTCATTTTAATATTTCCTCATACATATACCTAATTTCATTTTTGTCAAACTTAATTGGATTGTTTAATAAACGTTCAGGATTAACTGAATCAACTAATATTTTAATATCTTCTTCCATATTTTCACTTTTTGGAGAAACGATTTCCATTTCTTTAATAATATGTTTGAAATATGAAATAGCTGAATATGAATCGCAAGAATGAAAACAAAGTGAAATATTATCAAATACTTTCAAAAGTTTTTCATCAGCCTTCATTATCATATGTTCCCATACAACTGGAAAACATAAAGCGACTGCGATTCCATGTGGTATATTATACATTGATGACAACTTATAACTCATAGCATGAGCAGCAGTCGTTTTAGTAATGTTTATAGCTTTTCCCGCATAATTCGCTGCTTTAAGAATTCTATATGCTGCATTTTCATCACCACTCAAATATAATTCCCATTGATCAATTATTCCTAAAATAGCCAATTCAGAATAAAAAACGCTTTGCTCGTTCGAGTCATTGCTCCACCATGATTCACATGCTTGACATAATGCATCAAGTAAAGCAGCTTTTTTATGTATAATTGGTAATCCTCTTAGTACAGATGAATCTAAAATGACTGCATCAGGAATTATTTCATTATCACAAATTGATTGTTTAACACCATTATGATATATCACTGCATGTTTTGTAGACTCACTGCCAGTACCGGCTGTTGTAGGTAAAGCTATTAAATTTATTTTAGATATTAAACCATAATTTGGTTTTTGTTTAAATAATAGTTCTCTGCCATCAATTCCGTAAAACAATTTGATACACTTTGCTACATCAATAGTGCTGCCTCCGCCAATTGCAACAATTAATGTACATTGATTATCATCAAACAATTTTAAGCCAGCAAGAACTGATTCATATTTTGGATTTGATTCAAAATCAGAAAAAACAACACAATTATTTTTGTGCATATCATATATTTTTTTTATTTGAGTAGGTAAAAAGTCAAAACTCTTATCACACACAAGCATCCACTTCTTCGGTGAGACTAAAAAATATAGCTTTTCAAAATCTTCAACATCAAAAATCAAATTATTACATTTTTTTAAAGCTCGTTCCATTTTACTCCTCAGGGATTAACGTAATTATTTCCTTAATAGACATACACTTATCATCGCATTCTTTTGCTCTATGATTTTCAAGTATTGTTCTGGCTGCATCTTGCATTGCTGGAAAGCCTGTACGTGTTAATTGATTTGCATAAATAATTATATTTGCTCCCAATTCTTTCCACTCGTCTTCATAAACAGTATTAAAAGATGTTGGAACTAAAACTATTGGAGTATTTTTATCTATCTCTCTAAATTTCTCAATAAATTCTTTAATTTCAGAAGGATCCTTCTTTCTAGAATGGATCATAATTGAATCAGCTCCAGCGCCTACAAAAGCAAATGCTCTAGTCAAAGCATCTTCCATTCCCTGTTCAAGAATTAATGATTCAATACGTGCACATATCATGAAATCCTTTGTTTTTTGAGCTTTTTTACCAGCAGCTATTTTTGCACAGAAATTTTCAATAGAATCTTGAGTTTGTTTTACTTCTGTACCAAAAAGCGAATTCTTCTTTAGGCCAGTTTTATCCTCGATTATTACCATTGATACACCCATTCTTTCAAGCGATCTGACGGTATAAACAAAATGTTCAGTTAATCCTCCAGTATCACCATCAAAAATAATAGGCTTAGTAGTAACTTCCATGATATCATCAATAGTTCTAAATCTAGAAGTCATATCAACTAGTTCAATATCAGGTTTTCCTTTTGCAGTCGAATCGCATAGCGATGAAATCCACATTGCATCAAATTGATATGTTTTACCATCTTGTAAAACTGTAGTTTTTTCTGCAATTAGACCTGTAATACCACTATGTGCTTCAATTGCTGTAACAAGTCCTTTCATATTGATTAATTTTTTTAGTCTTCCTCTTCTATAATCAGGCATTCCAAGTTGCATACGCGATTGTTTTTCTAATTCATCATATCTAGCATCTTTATTATATGGAAATTCCACTAATTCGCCACCATATGATTTTAAAATCTCAACGACTTCGTCTCTAATTGGTTTTTGAAAACCTTCTTTCCAGTTATCACCATGTACAACAATGTCTGGCTTTATTTCATTTAGAATATTTTTATAAGAAAGTTCTTTTTGTTCAACAACTTTACTTACTCCATTAATATTTTCAAACAAAATCTTTCTTTCTTCAAATGGAATTAATGGATATCTCTTAAAGCTAGCTACAGCTTCATCAGATAAAACTCCAACAATTAAATCACCTAATTTCTCAGCTTTTCTAATAATATCAATATGACCACTATGAATCATATCAGTAGAAAAACATATATACACTTTTTTATTCATTACTCAACAACTCCTTCACTTTAGCCAAATCTTCTGGCGTATCAATTTCAGTACACAATCTATCTTTAACATCGATTGCAAAAATCTGACACTTTTCAGAAATATTATTAAATGCATTTTCGGCATAAACATTAGTTATTCCATTATTGCAAAAACAAACTATTTCGTCTAGCCAAATTTTCCAATCGCTTTTATTCAATTTATAAAGAGCTTGAGCTTCCATAGCAGAATCAAAAAACTCAATTCCAACCTTATATACTCTTTTATTTTTAACAACAGCTTTAAAATCTTTTTCTGGTAAAGGTAAAGTTGAAGAAACTTTCATACAGCTACTATTACTATTCACAATATCTTTTAACACGGATTCAGAAAAAACAATATCGCCATGCATTAATAAGATATCATCATCTAATTCTTCTCTAGCACAAAAAATAGAATAAATATAATTTGTCTTATCATAAATAGGATTCTTTACAAACTTAATATTCAAAGATAATTTTAAAGAATTACAATAATCAACTAAAATCTCATCATAATAACCAGTTGTAATTACAACATCTTTTACGCCAACTGAAGAAATAAGATTTAATTGCCTACTCAAAATTGTTTCTTCAGCGCCAATAAATGTCATACACTTTGGATGTTCTTTTGTAATATTACCCATTCTATGGCCAAGACCAGAGTTTAAAATTAGTGCAATCATAAATAAGACCTCTTATTCTCCATTGTAAATCAACTTACAATAGTATCTCCCCTTTTTATCTTTAAAACTTATTAATATTTTATTTTCATTTGTAAAAAAACACGATTTATAAATATGATCAATATTAGAAGTAAAAGCAGAATCAAGTATGATTTTTTTAGTATAAAACCAAGTTTTTAAATCGTTATTATAATTAGCTTCACATAAAATGAAATCATTGTTGTCATTTTTATTTCTTAAAAGAACAAGACTATTTATACTAAAGAGATTGTGATCAATTCCAAAATGCCAAAAATAAAAATCATCTGGAAAGCCTACAGTTTTGATATTGTTTTTAGAAACGATATCAAATCTATTGTTATAACATATTTCAGTTATCTCTGTATCATTATTAGTTTTATTCATATATTGTAAATAATATAATTCTCCAACTTTGAAAAAAATGGGCGACAAGAAATCCTCTGTACCTTCTATTAATGTTTTTAAACCACTGAACGATAAAGATTTATTCATAATTTTATATTTTATAGACACCCATTGCTCTCCTTCTTTAAACATATTATCTCTAAATAAAACTAATAAATTATCATCAAATACACCAAAGAAAGGATCCGATAAATGAACTCCTCTCTTAACAACATATTGAAAAGCAATAGGATTAACTTCAAATGGAGTAAACGAAGTTAAATCACTTGAATAATATAAACATGGATTTTCATAAGCTTCAATTCCATATGGATATGGCGTTACAATTAACCAATATAAATTGTTCCAAAATATTAAATCTGGATGAGTATATTGATTTGATAAATCATATGTATCTAGACTAAACTTCTCAATTTTATTCTTTTCATAATAATATTCATTATTATTTTTAATTTTTAATGCTCGCTTGTTTTTAACAGTAGCATTACAATAGTGATTAAATAAATAATAAAATTTCCCATTATTCGTAAAAAACAAAGTAAACAATTTAAAAAATTTTTTAATCAGCATATAAAACTACCCTTTCTTAGAAATTCTTTTATACAAATCAATCATTGTTAAAACATTATCGTTCCAAACATATTTTTCGCATACTTTTTTTCTTCCATTTTTACCATATTCTAATCTTAAATCTGGATTAACAATAAGTTTTTCAAATGCAGTTGCCATCGTTTGAGGATTCCTATCTTTTAAGATTATACCATCAATTCCATCTTCAACAATCTCACAATATCCAGGAGTAGTTGTTACAACAACAGGTTTCTCACAAGCCATTGCTTCTAAAACAGCAACTCCAAAGCTTTCTTGTAATGAACAATTAACAAAAATGTCCATGCAGTTAATTACTTTTGGAACAGAATCATTTGGAATTAATCCATGAAAATTAACACAATCCAAAATACCATTTCGCTTGCACTGTTCGATTAATTCGTTCTTTAATGGTCCATCTCCGTATATCTCTAATTTTGTATTATTAAACTTTTTATGAATAATTGTGAAAGCATCAATTAATAAATCTATGTTATATATTGGCTTTAAATATTTTACGATGCCTATGATAATCGAATTATTATCAATCTTTGGATAAGGAGTGAACTTTTCAATATCTATCCCAAAAGGTGTTACAGTAATACTTTTTTTATAATTTGGAAAAAGTTTTTTAAGTTCGTTAGCCATTGTAAAACTAGTACTAGCAATGGCGTCCGCATAAAAAACATTCTTCTTCAACAGCCACTTATTAATCCTACTTTTATTAGGAAAGTCGAATACATCACTACCCCAAGCAGATAATACTAATGGTTTCAATTTTGCCAATCTAGCAGTTGTTCCATATCCCGTTAAATAATGAGCATTAACAATATCTGGTTTAAATTGCTTAAATATTTTTCTAACTTGTCTAACATTAAAATAATAGCCAAGACCGCCACAATGATGTAATAACACAACCTTAACTTTATTCGAATATTGATTGTTTATGGGTTGATCTTTTCTTGTTAGCAGCAAAACATCATGGCCTCTCTCAACTAATGAATTAACCCATCTTAATGTATGATTGCTTGTTCCAGCACCAATAAATAATATTTTCATTTCAAGCACCTAATATTTTACTGGTGTCATGTAGTCACCATAAATTCTTTTTAAGTATTCATCCCACTTCTGAATCACTTGAAATTTTTCTCCTTCAAAGTCAACTTCAACCCTATTAGAAAAATAATCTTTCGGCAAGCAGTCACTAATTCTACCATAATTAACAAGTGTTGTATAAAAAGTAGAAGAATAAAAATCATATTTTGTTTCTCTTTTTAAAATGTTTCTTTTTAATACTTTATCAGGAATAAAAAAATCAAAAATTTTTGCAAAAAATACGAGAATTTTGTTCTTTTTTTTGCATTGCTTAATATCAACATATTTTGATCTAATTATTTTATCGCAATACTTTGTATATGTACAAAATTTTTTTTGTTTTTTTGGCATACTCGGAGCTCCAACAAGTGGTTCTATATCAATATGAATATCATCAATATCCATTTTTTCTTCAAATAACAGCATATCATGAGACTGCAAACATTTTTTTGCAGTATTATAATTATTTAACTTAATCCCTTTTGGTTTATGTTTTTGAAATGCAGCCCTAAATCTTTCTTTATCAGGTAAAAAAATATACACATCAGCATCTGTATCCCATGGAATAAAACCCTTTTCTCTTACTGCACCGAGCAAAGTCCCATATGCAAGACTATACCAAATGTTTTCTTTATCACATACTTCCTTAAAAGCCTTCAATAGAATTAAACATTTTTCATGAACATATTTACGTTCTTCATCACTTAATTCTCTCATTTATAGTCTCCACCAATTCAATCCAGATGCTTTTAATTCACTGATATTAAACAAACCTTTAACATCAATTAAAACATTATTCGAATTTTTTTTGTAAAACTGCTTCAAATCACTAACAGAAAGCGCTTTAAACTCATCGTGAGCAACAGCCACAATGATACAATCTACGTTTTTAACATCTTCTAGTTTTGTTAATGTTACATTGTATTCACACAATGCATCTCTCTCACTAGCCCATGGATCAACAACAATTGGATAAATATCATATTCATTTAATCTTATAATAATGTCATTAATTTTACTATTCCTAGTATCAGGACAATTTTCCTTGAATGTCAAACCGAAAATAGCAACTTTGGATTCCTTTGGTGCTTTACCAGCTTTAATCATTTCTTTTATTGCTGCATCAGCAACATATTTACCCATACTATCATTAACAATTCTACCATTAAGAATAATCTGTGAATGATATCCTAATTTTTCTGCTTGATATGTAAAATAGTAAGGATCTACGCCTATACAGTGTCCGCCAACCAAACCTGGCCTAAATCCTAATGCATTCCATTTAGTATTCATACCATCAACAACTTCATTAGTATCAATATTCATTTTATCAAACACCATTGCCAATTCATTCATAAATGCAATGTTAATATCTCTTTGAGAATTTTCTACCACTTTTACAGCTTCAGCTGTTCTTATATTTGACACAGGATGTGTTCCAACTTCGATTACAACATTATATACATTCTTTATTTCTTCAAGTGTTTCTGAGTCCATACCGGACACTATTTTATGAATGTTTTGTAATCTATGAACCTTATCTCCTGGATTAATTCTTTCTGGTGAGTATCCAATTTTAAAATCAACTCCACACTTAAGACCTGATTCTCGTTCCAAAATAGGAAGACACACATCCTCAGTACATCCAGGATATACTGTCGATTCATAAACAACTATAGAACCCTTGGTCAAATTTCGGCCAAGAATTTCTGAAGCGCTAATTACAGGAGTTAAATCTGGAGTGTGATCTGTATTTACAGGAGTTGGAACAGCAACAATATGGAACTTTGCTCTTCTTAAATCTTTTTCATTTGAAGTGAATTCAACATCAGTTTCTTTTATAGCATCATCACCAACTTCTTTTGTTGGATCAACACCTTGTTTATATAAATCAATCTTCGCACTATTTAAATCAAATCCAATAACGCTTAATCCTTTCTTAGCAAACTCTACAGCTATAGGCATTCCTACATAGCCCAAACCAACAAGAGATAGTCTTTCCTCTTTATTTATCAATTTTTCAAAAAGTGACATTTTCTATTCTCCTTTAAACCTCTTCTTATAAAATATTTTTTTAACAATACCATGAATTATATTATTTAACGTTAATACAATCGAAACAAATCGATTTTTATTAAACCCTTTGTTCCACATAATATAGTGATGTTTAATTAATTTAAATTTACTTCCACTAGAAATAGAATTTTCATGTTTAATATAATATGCTAAACACTCTGGTTGTCTGTAACCAACAACATTAGACAAAGCCTGGATCCACATCGCATAATCATTATTCTTCTTTAAATCTGCCACTTGAATTAAACCAACTTTTTCATAGTCATACATTACAGTTATGGTAGAAAAATAACAATAGTTCATTATTTTTCGTTTATTAATTCTGTTTGGGGCAGTCCTAATAACATTTTCCCAATTACCATTAATGCAAATCCTGTAATCGCAATAAACGAAAGCGTAATTATTATCCTTAATAAATTTTATTTGTTTTTCAAGTTTTTCTTTTTTCCATATATCATCACTATCGATGAAAGTTATATATTTCCCTCTTGCCTCTCTTAATCCATAATTTCTTGATAATGCAGCACCTAAATTTTTTTCATTTTTCAGCAATCTTATTCTAGAATCACGATAAGATCCTATGATAGAATTAGAATCGTCTGTCGAGTGATCATCAATGATTATTAACTCCCAGTTTTGATAAGTTTGAGCAACAACACTATCAATAGATTCTTTAATAAATTTAGACGTGTTATAAGACGGCATAATAATTGAAATCAAATCATTCATTTTTTTATTATTCTACATGGCACACCAACAGCAGTAACATTATCAGGAATGTCACAATTTACTAGAGCACAAGCTCCTATAATGGAATTTTCACCAATTGTTATGCCTGTAGTAACCCCCCCCCCGCAGAATTTTTTGAAATTATGCTTGCTCGCATACCAATATATGCACCTTTTTTAATAGTTATAGGAAAATGATTTTGATTTTTACCATGGCAAGCCATAAAAACGCCATACGAAATAGTAACATTATCTTCGATTACAAGCATTTTTGGCTCTAAATCATCCAGATAACATCTCATACCAATAAACACATTTTTCCCTATTTGATACCCGCATAATCTATAAAAAAATACTCTCATACCGTTTAAAACCATGAGCGGAATAATTTTAGCAGAAAACCATTTTCTTAGTGCGCGTTTCATTTTATTAAATATATTTATTTTCATTTATTTACCTTCAATCTGATTCATTTTTAAACTATAAATTGTTTTATTGATTTTTCCTTCTTTCAAAAGCCAATCACCAAAGTCTAAATCGCTAACAGTCCCTTCGCGGTTGACATCATCTCGTTTAAGAACTTTCAAGACTGTCAACAATAAGATTTTAATATCCCTAAAAAATGAAATATGTTTTATATATTTCAAATCATATTCAAATTTTTGTTCCCAAGTGATATTATTTCTTCCACTTACTTGAGCTAGCCCTGTTATTCCTTGTCTAACATTATGACGTTTCCTTTGGTCTTGATTCATAAATACTAAATCTTTTATAAGAAGAGGTCTAGGCCCAACTAATGAAAGAGAGCCTAAAACCACATTTAGCAATTCTGGAAGTTCATCTAAACTTGTCGATCTTAAGATTTTTCCATATTTACCAAGCCTTTGTTCATCTGGTAATAAATTACCATCTTTATCTTTTTTATTACTCATTGAACGGAATTTAATTAGATTAAATATCTTTTCGTTCTTTCCTGGTCTCTTTTGAACAAAAAATGGATTACCACGCATTGCTATTGCCCCAACTATTGTTAGGATTAATAGTAATGGTGATAAAACAATGATTGCGATTAAGGATAATACAAAATCCCAGAATCTTTTGAAGAATTGTCTATAGAAGATTATTGTTAAAGTAAATAATAACAATACACTTCCAAGAACAATTAATAGTATTTGCCACCATTCCATTATTCAAAGCACCTTTTTATTACTTCAATAATCTTATCTTGTTCTTCTTTTGTCATTCTAATATCAGATGGTAAACATAACCCTCTTTGGAAGATATCTGCACCAATATCATCTACTGAACCAGCAATATAAGCATTTGTTCTTGCTCTTAATGTTCCGTTTCTACCAATAACATCATGATTACGATACATTGGTTGCATATGCATTGGTTTCCAGATTGGTCTACCTTCAGCATTAATCGATGATATTGCTTCTAATATTTCTGTAGGACATGATTTACCTGTTTCAGGAATATATAAAGCTTCAAGATCACTTCTTACTTGTTTACACATTGCTTTTTCATCAATGATTAAACAAGATAACCAATAGTTAGGATTTGTATTAGGAGTAATAGGATTCATTTTAATTGGTAATCCTTTTAATCCTTTTTCATATCTTGCATATATTTCTTTTTTATCTCTAATGTGTTCTTCTAGATGTGGATATTGTCCTCTTATAACACCTGCTATAACATTAGACATTCTATAATTGTATCCAACTTCTTCATGTTGATACCAAGGAGCATTCTCTCTAGCTTGTGTAGACCATTTACGAGCTTTATTAGCAACTTCTAAATCATTTGTTAATAAACATCCACCAGATGATCCTGTGATGATTTTATTGCCGTTATAACTAATTGCACTATAATCACCAAATGATCCACATGGTTTACCATTTAATGTAGCACCCATTGCTTCAGCTGCATCTTCAATTAGAAGAGCACCATGTTTTTCACAGATTTGTTTAATTAAATCCATTCTACCAGGGAAGCCATATAATTCAGCTGATACAACCAATTTAACATCAGGATAGATTTCAAATGCTTTTTCCAAAGCAACAGGATCCATATTCCATGAATCAGCTTCAGTATCAATGAATACTGGAATACCACCTTCATAAACAACTGGATTTAATGTGGCATCAAAAGTCATATCTGAGCAGAAAACTTTTTTTCCTTCTAATGCGCCATGACCAATCATTTGTTTTCCGTATAATCTTTCGCCAGCAAACTTACAGCATAAATGAAGTGCTGATGTACAGTTGCATAAGCCAACTGCATATTTAACTCCAGCTTGTTGAGCTGCAAGCTTTTCAACTTCGTTTATATTTTCACCAACTGTACTCATCCAGTTAGTGTTATAAGCTTCTTCCACATATTTTATTTCTTCACCATGCATTTTAGGTGAAGCTAAATAAACTTTCTTTTCAAATGGTTTTATATTTTTTCTAATATACATAAACACCTTCTTTTTGTCGAACAGTAAACTATACTATTTGACTTCGTTATCGTTATCGTTTTTTATAATTTCTAATTCTTTTAAGTAATCTAGTATCATTTTGTTTTCGTGACCAATTGATATTAAATGTTCTATTATTTCATCAATTTTCTTAAGAGAAAGAGGATTTTTCGAATATTCAACAAAGATCTTTTCATTTTCTGTCTTTGTTGCATTTGCTGTCTTTAGTAATAATTCTTCGTATAGTTTTTCTCCAGGTCTTAAACCAGTAAATTCAATCTTAATATCTTTATCTAGTTCTAATCCAGATAATTTTATTAAGTTTTTAGCTAAATCAACTATTTTAACCGGTTCTCCCATATCAAGGATGAACTTTTCCCCACCTTTTGCGTATGCACCAGATTGAATAACTAGTGAACATGCTTCGGGTATAGTCATAAAAAATCTAGTTATTTCAGGACTTGTGACAGTTACTGGCCCGCCTTCTAATATTTGTTTCTTAAATAGTGGAATAACCGAGCCGTGTGAACCTAATACATTTCCAAATCTTACCATAGAATAATCAGTTGTTTTAGATTCATTATTCCATGCTTCT
>JAIKVY010000217.1 GCA_024685275.1 Clostridia bacterium | reverse complement strand
TTTTACTCATATTGGTATCTTATCATACGATTAATTTTTAGTCAATTTTTATAGACATTAATACTCGCAACTATAATTTATAGAATTATAATTTAAGATATCTTTATTTTGTTGTTTAGGAGCCCATATATAAAGTTTTTTAAATTATAATTCTATAAATTTTAGTTGCGAGTCTTAATATCTATTAAAATTGACTAAAAATTAATCATATGATAAGATACCAATATGAGTAAAAAGAAAAATTTTAATAACAAGTTATTAAAAAATGAGAATGTTGCCGAAGATAAAACGACAAATTCTCCTGATAATGCTGATAAAGAAAATATAGAAACAATTGAACAATCTAAAGAAGAATTAGATAATACAAAATCAGTTAAGAAAAAGGAAAAGATTAAGTATACACCAAAACAATTTTTTAAAAGATTTTGGTATTGGTTTGTTGTTATGCCTCTTTTAATAGTTGGTATTTTGTTATGGCTTTATTTTATGGATTTCCATATTGAAGAAAAAAATAATCAATTTTCTCCAGATCCTGAAATAATTGAAAAAGGAATAACAGATTGTCCTGAAAATGTAGATATGTATTTAGGAAGAAGTTTTTATATCTCAATTGATAGTAAATATGCTGGTGCAACTTTTTCTATGGATAATGGTGGAATTGTAGAAATAGATGATGATGGATATGTAAAAGCAGTTAAGATTGGGACTGATGTTATTCATGTAATCAAAGATTCAATGCAAAAGGATATTCATGTAAATGTAACATCATATCAAGAAACAATAAATGTAAAGGTTGGATTTGTTTTGACAAAACAATATTTGCAAAAGGGCATTGATTTAAGTAAAACCATTGGTCAATCTTTTGGTAATGAATATGATGAGGGTGAAGAAACAAATAAACCAAACGTATTACAAGTTGAAGAAACAACAGGTGATTTTACGATAATAAATCCAGGAAAAGCAAGTATAGAAATATATCAAGATAATAACTTATATCGAATAGTTAATATATATGCATATGCTGTTGATGATGAATATTGGAATAACAAACAAGAAACAATTATTTCAGAATCATTAACTACATCATTCTTTAAAGACTATATTATTGAAAATACAACAGTAGTTGATTTTAATGTTCCTATTATGCAAACAGGTTATACTAACATAAGTGCTAAATTGAAAGATAATTCGTTATTAACAGAATCTGGTATATTTGGTTTCTTCTGTGCACAAGGCGATGAATATCTAAATGAAAGTAAATTTGAATTCTATGGTAGAGATGTCGGTGATTTTGATATCTATATTTTCAGAATTCCGTTTGATGATAAATATACTACAATAAAAGGGTATGCATCAATGAATGATGAAGAAAAAGAAGCAGCAGCAAGAAAATATTTACTTGAACATACAAAAGTAATACGAGGAAGAATACAAGTAGGATATCAAGTAGCATATTGTGATTTGACTGTATATGAAGAGCATACACCTGCTGATTTTATTGAAGAAGTAAGTTGGAATTATAGTGGTGAAAATATGTTTAAAGTCGGTAAAGAATTTGAAAGATTTTTTGAAACCACTTGTGATGAAAATGGATATTTACAATCATTTACAATTATTGTGACAGAAAGCGATGAAAAAGATATGGATAAATTAAAACTAAGATTAGATTCATATGATTTGCTAACAGGAGAAAAGGTAGGAGAAGTGTATATATCTCCAGTATGGCCAAATGAATAAACGTATTTACTTTACTAATGTAAAGTATGGTAAAGAAAAAGGAAATAGTATATACTAATAGATATGAAAAAAGAGAGAAGTTTACAAATATCAATCTTAATATTACTTAGTCTTGTTTTAATAGGACTATTCTTATTTAGTAATAGTTATTTTAAAGTAAATGCGTTAGATTTAGGTACAGTTGATATTGAATCAATTTCAGAAGATGTTGAAAAAGTATACGATGGTGAAGTTGTAAATATTAGAGTAACTTTAAACAAAGAAGTTGATTCTATTGATTATGAATGGTATAGAGGAAATGCTCCAAGTGCCGTTATGCGTTTATATCTTTCCGAAGAAAATAAAACTGAAATTGTTTGTCCTATTAAGGATGTAGAAAGTAGTGGATATTATCGTTGTAAAATAACAAAAATAACTTCAGGATCAAGTTCACTAGACGCAAACATAGAATCGGATGTAATAAAAGTAACAATTAATCCTAAAGAAGTAGAGGTTAAAACGCCTAAATATGAATTTACATATACAAGTGATTGGATAACACCTGATTTTACGATAAAAGAAGAAGATTTATGTCATGGCGATGCTGTTCCAAGTGTAAATATTGATTCTGATTTTCCATTAATCGAAACAGGAGATTACGAAATTACTACAAGTTTTGATAATTCAAATTATGTCCCTAAAGCAACAGGAAATAATGCTTTGACAGGCTCAAATTTTTCAATAAAAATTAATCCTGCTGAATTGAAGATTGCTGTAAAAGAAAAAATAATCACAGAGAAAATTGCTCAAGATAAAGGGTATGAACTTGAAATAGAATATATAGGGTTTTTAGGTAATGATGATGAATCATATTTAGATTTTACTCCAACAATACCAAGTACATTTAATAGATATAAAGAAGCTGGAGTATATACAGTATATGTTGAATCAAATAGAGAATCATACGGGCATTATACAATTTCATATCCAAGAACAAAATTATATATTAATTTAGCATCTTGTAATTTAAATGATTCAAGCGGAGAAGGTATAGGAACAATTGTTGGATCTGTTAAAGCTGATACGAATGTATATATATCAGAGACACAGAATATTAAATTAATGTTCTATGAAATTAGGAATAAAGAATACACTTTAAATGTTACATCTGGCGGGTTAGATAGCAATGGCTATACAATTAATATAGAGAACGTTTCATTAGTTAATTTCTTCCTATCAGTCAGAATGTATGATAAAGATAATAACAGAATAGAGATTAATAATTTCACATATAATAAAGCAGATCAAACACTATCAATTCAAGCAAGTGGAAAGTTCGAAGGAACAATAGTTGTGTATAATAATATTTTATATATAATCATCATTGGCGG
>JAIKVY010000123.1 GCA_024685275.1 Clostridia bacterium | reverse complement strand
AGAATGAATTCCAGTTCTTTCTACCAATTCCATAATTCCAGGTACAAATACATCTATGCCATCGCAAATAGCATCTACTTCTACTTCTTTACCTACAATGTATTTATCAACTAAAACTGGTTTATCTTCGTCAATTTCAACTGCAGATTTTAAGTATTTTCTTAATTGTTTTTCATCTGAAACAATTTGCATTGCTCGGCCACCTAATACAAAGCTTGGTCTTACTAAAACTGGATAACCAATTTTATTAGCTGCTTTTACACCATCTTCGATTTTTGTTACAGCACATCCTTCTGGTTGTGGAATATTTAATTTACTTAATAATTTTTCAAATAAATCTCTATCTTCTGCTTTATCAATTGCATCACAATCAGTTCCTATAATCTTTACGCCAAAACTATTTAATGGTTTTGCTAAATTAATTGCAGTTTGACCACCTAATGTCGCAATTACCCCTTCTGGTGTTTCAAAATCAATTATGTTCATAACATCTTCTGGTGTTAATGGTTCAAAGTATAATTTATCTGATGTAGTATAATCAGTTGAAACTGTTTCTGGGTTATTATTGATAATAATTGCTTCATAACCAGATTTCTTAATAGTTAAAACCGCATGAACTGTTGAGTAATCAAATTCAACCCCTTGTCCAATTCTTATTGGGCCAGCTCCAAGAACAATTAACTTATTCTTACTTGTTTTAATTGATTCATTCTTATTACCTGTATATGTTGAATAAAAATATGGAATATATGCTCCAGAATGTAGTGTATCAACCATTTTATATATTGGAACAATACTATTATTCTTACGAATTGTTCTTACTTCTTTTTCATTAGAATTCCATAACTTTGCTATATATTTATCGCAAAATCCTAATATTTTTGCTTTTCTTAATACTTCAATATTATTTTTATTGTTTGCTAACTCATTTTCTAAATCAATAATGTTTTTTATAGATTCTAAGAATAGTTTAGTTATTTTAGTAACTTCGAATATTTTTTCAATACTAACATTTTTTCTAATTAATTCTGCAATTGCAAATATATTATCAGCTCTAAATGTAGAGATATATTCAATTAACTCATCAGTATTCATTTCATCAAATTTTGATACATATAAGTGATTAACTCCAACTTCAAGTGATCTTGTAGCTTTTAGGAAACATTCTTCTAAGTTAGCTCCTATAGACATTACTTCGCCTGTTGCTTTCATTTGTGTCCCTAATTGATTTGATGCTGTTGAGAATTTATCAAATGGGAATCTTGGGAATTTTGCTACAACATAATCAAGAGATGGTTCTTTATCAGCAGTTGTTCCTGCTACTTCAATTTCATCAAGACTCATTCCTACAGCGATTTTTGCTGTTACTCTTGCGATAGGATATCCACTTGCTTTTGATGCTAAAGCTGATGATCTAGAAACTCTAGGATTAACTTCAATTAAAAAGTATTCTGAACTATTTGGATTTAAAGCAAATTGAACATTACATCCACCTTCAATTTTTAATTCTCTGATTATCTTTATAGCACTATCATTAAGCATTTTTAAATCATGTTCATTAAGTGACATTATTGGAGCAACGACAATAGAATCTCCTGTGTGAACTCCAACTGGATCAACATTTTCCATACCACATATCGTTATTGCCCTATCAGTTGAGTCTCTCATTACTTCAAACTCAATTTCTTTATATCCCATTACTGATTTTTCTACTAATACTTGAGATACTGGAGATAAATCAAATCCATTTGTAGCAATTTCAATTAATTCTTCTTTATTATTAGCAAATCCACCACCTGTTCCACCTAAAGTAAATGCAGGTCTCAAAACTACTGGATATCCGATTTTTTCAGCAGCATTTATAGCTTCCTCGATATTGTATGTAATTTCAGAAGGAATAATAGGTTCACCGATTGATTGACATAACTCTTTAAATAATTCCCTATCTTCAGCTCTTTCTATACTTGTGCTTTGTGTGCCTAACAATTCAACTTCACACTCTTTTAATACTCCCTTTTTATCTAATTGCATAGCTAGATTTAAACCTGTTTGTCCACCTATTCCTGGAACAATTGCATCAGGTCTTTCATATCTAATGATTTTTGCTATGTATTCAAGGGTAAGTGGCTCCATATATACTTTATCAGCTATCGTTGTATCAGTCATAATGGTCGCTGGATTAGAATTTACTAAAACAACTTCATATCCTTCTTCTTTTAATGCTAAACATGCTTGTGTGCCAGCATAATCGAATTCAGCCGCTTGTCCAATTACAATTGGGCCAGAACCAATAATTAAAATCTTTTTTAAATCTTTTCTTTTTGACATATATTTAAAGCCTCCTACAGCTATTATTTTTCATTAAAGTAGCAAATATTACTATTAACAACCATTGTTTCAATTTCTCCAAATACTTTCATTCCATCAAATGGAGTTATTTTTCCTTTTGATAAAAAACTATTTGAATCAATTATTGTATTAACATTTAAATCCCAAATGCTATAATCTTTTCCTAATGGAATATTAAATCTTTTTCTTGGATTAACAACTAAAAGTTCCATTAATTTTTCAAATGAAATAATGTTTGTTTTTACTAAATATGTGTATAAAACTTGAAATGAATTCTCTATGCCAACTATTCCAAATGGACTACTCTTTAATCCTTTTGATTTTTCTTCAATAGAATGTGGAGCATGATCTGTTGCAATCATATCAATTGTCCCATCAATTATTCCTTCAATTAATGCTTCTCTATCTTCTGAACTTCTTAATGGAGGATTCATTTTCCATTTTCCATCTTCTTGTAAAAATGATTCATCTAATATTAAATAATGAGGAGCTGTTTCGCATGTTACATTTATTCCATCTTTTTTTGCATTTCTTATTATATCTACACTTTCTTTGGTCGAAATGTGACATACATGATACTTTGCTCCAGTTACTTTTGCTAAATTACAATCTCTTTCAATTTGAATATATTCACTTTTTGAGCAGATACCTAAATGATTATGTTTTCTTGCATATTCCCCATCGTGTATATATCCACCTTTTAAAAGTGAATTATCTTCACAATGAGCAACTATAAGCATATCTAATTCTTTTGCTTTTTCCATTGCTTCTTTCATTAAAGATGTTTCTTGTAACCCACAACCGTCATCCGAAAAAGCACAAACATATGGCTTTAATTCTTCCATGTTTGAAAGATTTTTCCCTTTTTCATCTACAGATATAGAACCATATGGATATATATTTATACAAGAATCGCGATTTATTATATCAAGCTGTATTTTTAAGTTTTCATATGAATCAGGTACTGGTTTAAGGTTTGGCATAGTGCAAACAGCACTATATCCACCATGAGCAGCAGCTTTAGCCCCTGTAAAAATTGTCTCTTTATATGAAAAACCTGGTTCTCTAAAATGCACATGCACGTCACAAAAACCAGGTAATATTGTATAATTTTGATTATTAAATTGTTTTAACTTATCTTTTTTCAAGAAATCTAAAAAAATTGCTTCTTGATACTCTTTAGGTATACAAAAATTTGCTTTTAGATCCATATTACTCCTTTTGGCATCTCTGTACCATTTAAAAGAAAAATAAGTCTTATCATACATGACAAGACTTACTAATATACATACTAATTTCTATTGTTAAATCTTGTCGACTTCTCTGAATCAACTTAAAGATTAATTCTTGGAAATATTCTATCACATTATTTTTAAAATACAAAACAAAATAAGGTATAAAATATAAAAAATCTATATCTTATTTTTTAAGTTTTGTTTCTGCCCATGCAACTTTTACACAAGCACAAAATACTTCCATTGCTATTTTTAATTCTTCTTCACTTGGTAGAGTTGGAGCAATCCTTATATTAGAATCATTTGGATCTTTTTTGTATGGATATGTAGCCCCAGCTCCAGTCATAACAACACCATGTTCTTTTGCTAATTCTACTGCTCTTTTAGCTGTATTATTAGGCAAATCTATTGAAATAAAATATCCACCATTAGGTTTTGTCCAGTTGCAGAGAGATTTTAATTCTTTTTCAAGAACATTTAATACAATATCAAAATGTGGCTTTAATATTTCAGCATGTTTTGCCATATGGTCATATACACCATCGACGCTTTTCAAAAAATTAACATGCGCTAATTGATTAATTTTATTATATCCAATTGTTTGAAATTGCATATGTAATTTAAAATCTTTTAAGTTTTTCTGTGAAGCACTTACCCATGATATTCCACTACCTGGGAATGTAATTTTAGATGTAGAACCAAATTGATATACAATATCTTCATTCCCATATTTTTTAGCTTCTTCTAAGATACTAAGTAATTTTACATCTTTATAAATATAATGAACACAATATGCATTATCCCAATAAATTCTAAAATCTTTAGCAGCTGGTTTCATTTGAGCAAATTTTCTTACAACCTCATCAGAATAAACTATTCCTTGTGGATTGCTAAACTTTGGAACACACCATATACCTTTAACTTGTGGATCTTTAATATACTCATATATTGCATCCATATCTGGACCATCAGAATTCATTTTAATATTTATCATTTCTATTCCAAAATGTTCTGTAATAGCAAAATGTCTATCGTATCCAGGAGCTGGGCATAACCATTTTATTTTTCCTTGTTTATTAAATGGTTCATTACCACATACACCAAATTGCATAGCTCTTTGAAGTGTATCGTACATAATATTAAGACTAGAGTTGCCTAAAATCATAATTTCTTCTGGTTGAACACTAATTAATTCACTAAATAATTTTTTAGCCTCTGGTATACCATCTAAAATGCCATAATTCCTATAATCTTGAGCACCTTTAAAATTAGATTTTGATGTTAACAAATCAAATAATGGATTTGATAAATCTAATTGTAATGTATTAGGTTTTCCCCTAGCCATATTCAAATCAAGATTATTGTATTGGTTTAATTTTTCTATATTTTCTTTATAAATTTGTTCTACTCTATTTATATCTTCCATAATAGTACCTTCTATTTTTTAATATTATATATTATTACAAAAACTTAATCTAAAATCTATTAAATTAAATATCTTCTTCATCTTTATTTCTAATACGAATCGTAATAGGTGTTCCAGAAAAATCAAATGCTTTTCTAATTGAATTTTCAATGTATCTTTTATACGAAAAATGTACAAGCGTTTCATCATTAACAAACATTATAAATGTTGGAGGATTTGTATTAGCCTGCGTTGAATAATAAACTTTTAACTTTTTACCTTTATATGATGGTGGCTCATTAACAATCATAGCATCTGTTAAAACGTCATTTAAAATACCTGTAGCTACTCTCTTTGATGCATTCTCATATACTTGTAATAAACTTGGCATAACAACATTAGATCTTTGCCCGGTTTTTGCGCTTATATATATTGCTTTATAATAACTCATAAATTTTAGTTCAGCATCTAATTTATTGTTGAAAGTATTTATTGTATAACTATCTTTTTCAACAAGATCCCATTTATTCATAACAATAATTGATGGTTTTCTAGCATCATGAACCATTCCACAAATTTTAACATCTTGTTCTGTTATACCAACACTTGCATCAATTACAATTGCCACAACATCACTTCTTCTTATAGCTTCAATACTTCTAACAACGCTATAATACTCAACATCTTCTTCAACCTTACTTTTCTTTCTAATTCCTGCAGTATCAATAATGCAACACTTTTTATTTTCATAATCAAAATAAGTATCAATTGCATCACGAGTAGTCCCTGCAACATCAGAAACAATTGTTCTTTCTTGTCCAAGAATTTTATTTACTAGCATACTCTTACCAGCATTAGGTTTTCCAACAACAGCAATTTTTAATACATCTTTATCTAAATCTTCTTCAGAATTATCAGGTAAATAAGAAATAACTACATCTAATAAATCACCAAGATTTAATGATTGCTCACATGATACAGGAATTGGCTCACCAATACCAAGTTCATAAAAATCATAGGCAATTACTGGATCTTTCTTAGGATTATCTACTTTATTTACTGCCAAAACTACAGGTTTTTTAGATGTTCTTAAATAATCTGCTACAGCATAATCATCAGGCATTAATCCTGATTTAGCATCAACGAAAAATATTATTACATTTGCTAAATCTACGGCCATTTCTACTTGTCTACGAATATATGAAAACATTTTATCAGTGCTAGACATTTCAATTCCGCCAGTATCTACAATGGTAAATTGTTTTCCACACCATTCTGTATCAGCATATATTCTATCTCTTGTAACACCAGGACAATCGTCAACAATACTTAATCTTTTACCAGCCATTTTATTAAAAAATGTTGATTTACCAACATTTGGTCTACCAACTATGGCAACTAAAGGTTTAGCCATTTTTCCCTCCCTTTATAACTGCTCTAACAAAATCTTCTCCAGAACATTTATTTACAACAACAGGTTTACCCATTTCCTTTTGAAACTCATCTAAAGTTGTATTATCTAAGAAAATTGGTTCAAATTCTTTTAGCATAACACTAGGCAAAATGTAATAATCATCATCTTCTGTTTTTCCCTTGTATTGTTTGATTATATCTGTCGCAGTAACCAAACCAGTTACAGTAACTGTTCTACCAAAATAATCATTTAAAACAGTATATATATTTATTTTTAAATTAGGATATTTCTCTTCAAATACTTGTTTTGCGTATTTCATTGTGCTTTCACCACTTACACCAGTAAATAATCCTATTTGTTTTGATTTAATTCTTTTAGGCGCCATATTAAGATTTACTCTTAGTTCTTCTATAAATTTTGCAATTAAACCAACGCCATTTTCAATTTGTGGAAATGAACCATAATAGTCATAATCTGGTATTTTTTTGTTAGCAATTTGATACATTTCATCAGAACACCAGCAAAAAAATGGATGTTTCTTATATTCTTCTTCAACTATATTTATTGCTTCAGTTGCTATTTCTTTAGTTATTGGTGTAATTTTATATTTACTTGCTCTAAATTCAGTTAATCCAACAGGTACAACACAACAAGTAGATGCTCCTATTTTGTATAAATCACTAAGTGTATTTCTTAAATCATCACCATCATTTATACCACCAACCATAACGACTTGAGTATTAATTTTTATTCCATTATCTATGAATAATTTTAATAAATCTAAGACATTCCTAGATTTTTTTATTCCTAATAAAAAATTCCTTTTTTCTGGATTCGTAGAATGAACACTAAAATATAATGGTGAAAGTTTATACTTTATTATTCTATTAATATCTTTTTCTCTTAAATTTGTTCCTGTTATATATGATCCACTAGTAAAACTGAGTCTATAATCATCATCTTTTACGTATAAAGAATCTCTCATGCCTTCTGGTAATTGTTGAACAAAACAAAATATACAATTATTACAACATTCTCTAGGAACTATCTCTACACTTTCATCAAAATCTAGCCCAAGAGTTTCATAATCATATTTTTCATACTCTATTGTTTGTTCAATACCATTTCTAATAAAGGTAATATCACCACTTTCTAAACCATCAGCGTATACATAATCTAGAATATCTTCAAAATCGTTATCACAAAACTTAGTGATTATATCACCTTTCTTAATATATTTTTTAAGAATACTTTCTTTTAAAACATTTGTTACAGTAAACATATAATTATTATACACATAATTATAAAAAATATTAATAAAAAAGAACTAATAATCT
>JAIKVY010000108.1 GCA_024685275.1 Clostridia bacterium | reverse complement strand
TTTTTATATGCTTTAGAATATGCTTCCATTTCCTTTTTTTCTTCTGCTGTTAATTCGTTGTATTGATGTTTCTTTTCCATTTCAAATTTCATTTTTGCCCCCTATTTAGCATTGAGTTTATTTATATATCTATTATATTGTTTAATGTATTTCTAATCAAATAAAATCTCATTTTCATATAACATGCTTTTGATTATAAATAGACATTTATTCACAACTATAGATTAAATTTAAACTTTTGTAACTTCCAGTTAAGATTATACTAATAAATGGATAATAATTATTTATGACTTTTTCTTATTATCTAGTTCCTCAAACTTCTCTTTCATGGTTGGATTATCTTTAGTTAATTTTCTAATTTCTAATTGTGGTAACTGATTTTGAGCAGCACCAATCCATTTTTGGCCAAGTCTGAAGGCTTCTTTTAACTCCGTAAGTTTCTTAATCATATCATCACACATCTTTTCAACTTTATCATACTGTTTACCAGCATTATCATAGTCTTCAGCTATTTTGCTAGCCACAACTTTCACTGCATCCTCAAATTTTGTTATGTCAATATGTTCCTTTTGATATTGAATAACTTGTTTTCTATATTCAAATCGTGTTTTTGCCATATTCTTGATAAGTCCAATTATTGTCAAAAAGAATTGTGGTCTAACAACAAACATCTTTGGATACTTATGAGATACATCAACTATACCATTATTATATAAATTGCTATCTGGTTCAAGTGTTGATACTAAAACTGCGTATTCACATTTTTTCTTATTACGATCATCATCAAGTTTTTTAAAAAAACCTTCGTTTTTTTTGGTTCCATCTTCTTTTTGGTTTTTCATCTCAAACATAATAGATGTAATTTCATTTTCTTTATCTTCATCTACGTAATCTCTAAATATAAAATCTCCTTTTGTTCCCCCTGAAGCATCATTATCTTTTTCAAAATAGGCATTAGGATAGGCATATGCTCTAATTTCATCAAATTTATCATGACAATATTGTTCTAGAGATTCTCCAATATCCTTAGTAGAATCGCCAACACGATAATCCTTCCATTTTTTTATTTCTTCATCTTTTATTTTTAATTGACCTTCATATTGTGCTGTTAAAGCATTTTTAGATATATCTAAATCCTTTTCCATAGATTTGATATCCCCTGTAAGTTTTACAATTTCCTCATTCTTTTTAGCAATCTCTTCTTTTGATTCTTCAGTTGCTTTAGCAACAGCCACTTCAATATCCTTATCAGAATTTTTTATTTTTTCCTCTAATAATTCATTTTTATGTTTTAACTCGTTAATTATTGTTTCTTGATCTGTTTTTATCTTATTAATCTCAAGTTCATGTTTAATTTCATTTGTTTTTTCAATTTCATTTACTCTTTCTGATACTCTTTTATCAAGTTCTATTTTATCAATTTCATTAAGTAAAGCATTATATTGATCCTTTCCTATTTTAATTATTTCACCACATTTGGGACATTTAATTTCTATCATTTTTACCTCCTAAATATCTTGATTTTTAATCGATTATATCAGCCATTCATCCAGCATTCATTAAAGTTATTTTACAATACTAAAAAACATTTAAGCAAGATTCATATTAAACCACGTAATTAACAATCAATTATTTTATAGATAATATTATTAAATAAACTTAGTTTTTATGCTTGACTAGTTATTTTTGTGAATATATAATATGTTTACTTTTGAATTTGAAAATGATTTTCAATTTCAATATTGGAGGATTATGGCTGAATATAAAACAAAACAAAAAAGTGATGTCGTTTCTTATTTAGAAAAAAATGCAGGCAAACATATTACTGCATCTAAAATTGCTCTTGATATGAACAATGAAGGCATTCATATTGGCATGGCTACGATATATAGAACACTTGAAAAACTCGTTGATGAAGGTATGGTAAAGAAGTATTTTATTGGCGAAAATGATGGTGCTTGTTTTGAATATATTGATAAGAAAAACAGTTGTAAGCATCCTAATTGTTTTCATCTTAAATGTGAAAAATGTGGTAAATTAATCCACTTAGATTGTCATGAAATGAGTCATCTTATTACTCATATCAATTCTGATCATGGGTTTATCATTGATCCAATGAGAACTATTTTTTATGGCATTTGCCAAAGTTGTCAACAAAAAGCCAATTGGAGGAATATATGAAAAAGCGAATTATTGTATTTTGTACCTTTATTATCCTTATTTGTATATGTTTATCAGCATGTGGAAACATAAATAATGCTAGCAACAAAAAAAACATTGTTGTGACGATATATCCTGAATATGAATGGGTTACAAACCTTATTAAAGGCGTTGAAGATGAATATAACTTAGTGTGGCTCAATCAAAAAGGAATTGATTACCATAGCTACTCTCCTTCTGTTTCTGATATGACAAAAATATCCACAGCAGATATCTTTATTTACGTTGGTGGCGAATCTGATAGTTGGGTTGAAAAAGCATTGAAAAATGAAAGTAAAGAAACAAGAACTACTATTAATTTAATGGATGTCCTATCTAATTCGTTATATGAAGAAGAAACGCAAGAACATATGGATAGTGAAGAAGAAAACGAAGAGGAAGAAGAAGTTGAATATGATGAACATATTTGGTTATCTCTTAAAAATGCTAAACGTTGTTGCAAAGCAATTTGCGATGCTTTAACTACATTTGATGAGAAGAATAAAACTGTATTTGAAACTAATTATGCTACATATGCTGGTAAAATTGATGTATTAGATTCTAAATATGAAGAAGCTGTGGGGAATGCGACAAAATCTTGTGTTATTTTTGGAGATAGATTCCCATTTTTATATATGTTCAAAGACTATGATATTAGATATTATGCTGCTTTTGTGGGATGTTCAACTGAAACAACTGCTAGCGTTAAGACAATATCAACTTTAATTCAACAAACAATGGATAACAATATTGAATATATTGCAGTTATTGAAACATATGAATCTTTAGGAACTAATGTTGCTGATACAATTATTAATGAGTGTGCTAGTAAAGGATATACCATTAAGGGAAAAGTTACTTTTGATTCTATGCAAACCAAATCTAATAGTGATTTGGATAAATGCACGTATTTGAGCATTATGGAAAAAAATTATACACAATTAAAAATTGTTTTAGGGATTGAATAAATGGAACAACTAATTTGTAAAGATTTAACAATAGGATATGGTCAAGTTGCTTTAGTAAAGAATTTAAACTTTACTGTTAATCAAGGCGACTATCTTTGCATTGTTGGTGAAAATGGTGCTGGAAAAACAACTTTAATGAAAACTCTACTCCACCTTAAAAAGCCACTTGGTGGTAGTATTAAGTTTTGTGAAGGTGTAACACAAAAAGATATTGGTTATTTACAACAACAAAACCAAATTCAATCTAATTTCCCTGCTACTGTATATGAAGTTGTTTCATCTGGTTGTCAAAATAAATCCTTTATTAGACCTTTCTACACTAAAAAGGAAAAAGAGTTAATTAAACTAAACATTGATAGAATGGAATTAACTGGACTTGAAAAGAAGTGTTTTACTGAACTTTCTGGTGGACAACAACAAAGAGTTTTACTTGCTAGAGCTTTATGCTCTACTGAAAAAATATTACTTTTAGATGAACCTGTAGCTGGTTTAGATCCACATGTATCAAGTGAAATGTATTCTTTGATTGAGAAATTAAATAAAGAATTCGGAACAACAATTATTATGATTTCACATGATGTTTCTGGGTTTATTAAGTACGCTTCTAAAATTTTACACATTGGAGATGAAATATTCTTTGGAACTAAAGATGAATACTTAAATAGTGAAATAGGAAAGAAATTTATTTCTTACTTTGGAGGCAAATAATGGGTATATTTGAATCATTACAATTCTATTTTCAATTTTCGTATGTTAGATATGCCTTAATTGTTGGCATCCTTATTTCTGTATGTGCTGCAATTTTTGGAGTAACTCTTGTATTAAAACACTTATCTTTTATTGGTGATGGGTTATCTCATGTTGCATTTGGTGTAATGTGTATTGCTGCTGTTTTAAATTTGACTGATGATATGATTTTTACTATTCCAGTTACTGTTATTGCTGCAATTCTTTTAATTTGTACAACTGGAAATAATTCTAAAGTTAAAGGTGATGCTTCTATTGCAATTATATCAATATCAGCTTTAGCTGTTGGGTATTTTATAATGAATGTCTTTTCAACATCAGCAAATGTTGCTGGAGATGTTTGTAGTACCCTCTTTGGCTCTACTTCTATTTTAACTTTATCTAAAGTAGAAGTTTGGGTTTGTGTTGGATTATCTATTGCAATAATCTTAATATTTATTTTATTCTACAACAAAATATTTGCTGTAACCTTTGATGAATCATTTTCTAGAGCTGTTGGTGGAAAGGCAAAATTATACAATCTTTTAATAGCCATTATTATGGCTGTAGTAATCGTTTTAGCTATGAATTTGGTTGGTTCTCTTTTAGTTTCAGCATTGGTTATTTTCCCAGCATTAACTGCTATGAGAGTATTTAAGAGCTTTAAAGGTGTTATTATTTGTGCAGCTATAGTTTCTGTAGTTAATAGTACAATTGGATTGCTTGTTTCAATTCTTTGGTCAACTCCTGTTGGAGCTACAATTGTAATTGTTGATTTAGTTGTTCTTGGTGTCTTTTATATTATTGGCTTCTTTAAAGGTTACGCTAAGGCATAACATTAATTCATTTATTTCTCATATTTATTAAATTAATCATATATGTTAAAATTGATTAAACGAACTTTTTGTGCCTTTATTTGTGCACAATTGTATTAATTAGGGGAATATATGAAAAGATATAATAGCTTTATAGAACTATTAGAAGATCAAGATAAAAATAGTACTGCCTTATATTATTTTGATAAAAATGTAAAATCTTCTGTTACCTACTCTGAATTATTAAATTTAATTAAAAACTATCCTATTCCAGATGGTAATGTTATTGGTATTTTAGCTAAAAAAGATTTACAAACTATTGTTTCAATTTTTGCGTTGGCTGGGAAAAAACAAATCGTTTTACTTAACCCAGATGATGATATTGAAATTCTTAAACACCATGTAGAATTTACTGATGTTGAAACTATTGTTGGTAATATTGATAGAATTGATGAATTAAATGATTGCTTAAAACCAGATAAAAGTATTGCAACTAAAGATATTATTTTCTTTACTAGTGGAACAGTATCTCCTTCTAGGGCTGTTGTGTTAACTGAACAAACACTTTGTAATGCTACATATAATGGTGGATATTTACTTCCATTAAATAAAAATGATAATCTTTTATCTATCATTCCATTTTCTCATGCATATGGATTTGTTTGTTCTCTTTTGTGGCCATTGTCTTTTGGTGCAGCTGTTTCGTTATCTCGTGGAAGAACATATATTTTCTATGATTTTAATGACTTTAAACCTACAGTTACTACTTTGGTTCCACAAATAGCAGCCTTTATGGTATCAAAACAAATATTTAATCCTGAATTAAAATTAGTTTTAATTGGTGCTGGAGATTGTTCTATTGAGGTATTGCAAGCTATACGCTCTTTAGGGATTAAAGTATCATTTGGATATGGATTAACTGAAACGAGTTCTGGTGTTGCTTTATCTCTTGATGAAGATTTTAAAGGAATGACTCTTTGCCCTGATATCAATATTGAAATATCTAAAGATGGTGTAATTGTTATTTCTAGCGAAACTACTTTAATGAAAGGATATTATAAAGATCCAGAATGGACACAGAAAAAATTAAGTAATAATAAATTCAGAACTAGCGATATTGGTAAAATTGAAAATGGTTTGTTATACATTATTGCTAGAAAAAAAGATATTCTTGTATTAAGCGATGGCAAAAAAATATTAATTCCAGAATATGAAGCTAAATTACAACAGATTATTGGAATTACTGCAGATTTTACCATAATGAAAGATAGTGAAGGTAAACTTGTGTTGTATATATTCATCGGTGAAAATATTGATAAAAAGATTGAATTATTTAATAAGACAATCCCTGAAGATATGAGAATCACTAGAATTATTTATTCAAGAACTAAATTGCCTAGAACTAAAACAAATAAAGTAAAAAAATATTTGATAAAAGTTTAATTGAACTATTTATATATTATTAAATATGAGTGAATTTTGTAAAAAAATAAGAATACTTGCTGAACATACCAATTTCCATGGACAACTACGTTTAAAAAGTCTAATGTCTTTTTTTCAAGAAATTAGCATTGCTCATACTGAATTTTTAGGTAATGGTAGAGAAAAAACTTTTGATAAAGGTTTATCTTGGATTATTATCGCTGAACGATTCAAAGTAACCAGATTACCTAAATTTGATGAAACTATATCTATTATCACCTACCCTGGTTCAACTATGCGTTTCTTCATGCCCAAATATTATGAGATATATGATGAAAACAATAATCTAATTATTCAATGTTCTTCTATGTGGGCTTTAATTGATGTTAAAAAGCGAACATTTGCAGATCCTGAAAAATATAACATCCATTTTGAAGGAGTCACTAAGGGAAATGAATTGGATATTCCACTAAAAATGCCTGTGCCAGATTTAAATAAAACTGCAAGTGGTAAAGTAAATTTTAGTGATGTTGATTTAAATGGACATCTTAATAACACCGCATATATTAATAAAGCCCTTGATCTAATTGATAATAAGTATTTGATATCACATGATATTCAAGAAGTATATATTAACTTTAGAAAAGAAATAAAAATAGATGAAGAATATGTTGTTAAATATGACAAAATAGATAATAATTTCTATTTTTCAAATGAGCATTTCACTATTAAACTCACCTTTGCAGAATAATACATTTATTTGCTACATAGTTTTTTAAAGATTAAAATTAATATATGAGTGAATTTACAATTGTCGTTAGTTGTGCTTCTGGAATTGAATCTGTTTTAAAGACAGAATTAATGAAGCTTGGATATAGAAACCTAAAAGCAAATGATGGAAAAATTAAGATTACTGGAAATGAAACTGATATTGCTTCTTTAAATATTGGTTTAAGAACTGCTGAAAGAATATATATCCAATTACAAGAATTTACAGCAACTTCTTTTGATGAATTATTTGATAATATATATAGCTATAATTGGGGTGAAATATTACCTTTCAATGCTAAAATACTCATAAATGGTAAAAGCAAAAATAGCAAATTATTTTCATTGCGTGATTGTCAAAAAATAATTAAAAGATCAATACTAAAAAAATTAGAAACTAGATATGGAAAAAAAGTATTCCCTGAAAGTGGTGAAGAATACTCTATTATTTTTTCTATAAACAATGATTGCGTTAGCATTTTACTTGATACATCTGGCACTCCATTACATAAACGTGGGTATAGAAATTTTGTTTACACTGCTCCTATTAAAGAAACTTTAGCAGCTAGTATGATCTTATTAAGCGATTTTGATCCTAATTTACCATTTGCTGACCCATTTTGTGGAAGTGGAACAATTGGTATTGAGGCGGCATTAATCGCTAAAAATATTGCACCAAATATTAATAGAACTTTTGCTTTTGAAAGATGGAATTTCTTTAACTATGAAGCTAAATCTATAGCCTTAGAAAAAGCTAAGGATTTGATAAATAATAATATAAAACCTACTATTCTTTGTTCAGATATTAATAAAGAAGCTATTAGATTAACAAATATACATGCTAAAAATGCAGGGGTTGATAAAGATATAACTGTGTATAATTTAGATGCGACTAAGTTTACATCTAATTTACCTAATGGATGCATAGTTACTAATCCACCATATGGTGATAGATTGCTAACTGAATCTGAAACTCAAAAGCTGTATAAAGATTTTGGCAAACAATTTAAAGCACTTGATAATTGGTCTTTATATATAATTTCAAGTAATCCAATATTTGAAAAATCCTTTGGATATAAATGTGATAAAAATAGAAAACTGTACAATGCTGAAAAACAATGCTACTTTTATCAATATTTTAAAAAACATTAATAATATAAATTGTTATCTCTTTTGAACTTATAATTAATATTACAAATATCTGATTATTCATTGATTTTAGTCTATTTGGTGTTAAGAAAATTGACATATAGCATTACTAATACTATAATTATCTTAGATTTAGGAAATCTTTAAGGAGGATTTTAATTATGGCATACGTAATTGGTAGTGAATGTATTTGTTGCGGAACATGCGCTGAAAACTGCCCAGTTGGTGCAATTTCTGAAGGAGATGGAACTTTCGTTATTGACGGAGGCGCTTGCATTTCTTGTGGACTTTGTGCTTCAAATTGTCCAGTTTCAACAATTT
>JAIKVY010000088.1 GCA_024685275.1 Clostridia bacterium | reverse complement strand
TGATTATTTCCAATTCTTAATATATATCCCTTTTTAATTAAAGAGTTTAAACATCTTTGCACCGTTTTATCGGATTTATTTATAAGAGTAATCAACTCGCTCTTTAATACTTTTGTATTATCCTTAATCTTTGTATATATACTTATTTCGTCTTTTGTTAAATCATTTAAAATATCATTTGTTTGAATATATTCCTTATTTATTGTATTAACATTATTTCTATAAAAAATAAACGTAAATCCATATGCCAAATTTTCATAAGACCATTTTATATTTTCATGTTCGCATAATTCATTCATCCTCTTAAATCCCGTTCCTGCCTTTTCAACATCTTTGCATCTAAATAATGTGTCCAATATTAAAGGATTTCTCTTTATTGAAGGAATATCTTTTTCAATGTAATCGTATGGTGTTAAATCAAGTGGAAATGAACCTGGATTAAATATCGTTATTTTTCCTGGATGAATATTAATCTCTATTTCAAGAAAGTTTTGGTAATTTGCATGAGCAAAAGCATTTATCACCATTTCTCTTAGGGCTCTGATAGGAATTTCAGGAATTTCAATTCTTTGCACATCCCCTATTTTTATTCTCCAATTAATATGATTTTTTAAATATATCATTGATTCATTTATGAGAGAATATACATTATTTTTAAACAATTTTAGATCTGTAAAAGATATTTTATCATCTGTCGCATAACACGAAAGCTTAAGACCTATGTTTGGATTTTTCCCAAATATAACATATGCTGCATTAGTAACAATCCCATTCTTATATAAGTCTAACATTGTTAATAATTTTGCTTTAGAATAATCTTTTAATTCTAATCTGCCACAATTTACAGCTTCATTATAATATGCCATTAATGTATCATCATCAATATCATCTAATGAAACTTTTGAATCGTCTTTTTCCCAATTTAAAGAATAGTTATTTTCTTGAACTATTTTTATCAATTCATCCCTAGACATTTTTCTATTTTGGGTGCCAACTCTAATTAAAAATTTACCAAAAGCACTATATGGTTTTTGATTTCCTGAAAAAGTTACTTTCAAAACATCTTTTTCATCAATTATAATGTGTTCAATAGTCGGAACAATCCTAGGTTCAATATTTATCGAAATCAATTCAGATATATCTTTTATTGTTGAATCATTTATTATCTGCCCTCTTATTTCTCCATTATCATAGACTCCGAAATAAAGTGTCCCATACCCATGTTTATTAATTATTGCTGCGATTGATTCGCATGCTTCATGTCTCTCTCCGGTTGATTCTTTAAATTCTAAAATTTCTGATTCTTTTCCTAACTCCATTGTTCCAATCTCCTTTTCTTTTATCTTTTTAATATTATATCAAATGTCCAGGCAAATGTCCAGGCAAATGTCCAGGCAAAAATGTCGATAAAATCAGGCGATAAACGGTCTATCCAATTTCAAATGTCCAGGCAAATGTCCAGGCAAATGTCCAGGCAGATGTCCAGGCAAAATTAAATATCTATAGTTGGAAATTTTTTAATTTGAAATCCAAATAGAAATTCCTTTAAGTAAATATGGTAAACCAATAAACAACACCGAAATAACTACTACTCCAATAATGAATGTAGATATATATTTTCTAATCTTTATCTTATCATCTTCTTTCTTTTTAGTAATAATCATTATTCCCATAAAGATTGCAAATATTCCTGATATTGAACCATATATGATAAACATGTATTTTTCGTAACTTGATATTAGATTAAACATATATGTTCCTATCTTTTCATATTCTTCCCCTACTTTTACTTGCTTAGTTTCACCACAGTTTTCGCATTCATAGTTTTGATATAATATTCCATTATCCGTTATTTCATCTTTCAATATAAATGCATGTTCAATTTTTGGAATTTCTATTTGGTATTTATCTCCACATCTACTACATTCATATTCTCTTAATCCACACTCATTACATTTTGAACTTTTTATTAAGTGACTTGAATATTCATGTCCTAGTTTTGGAGTAATATTCGTTTTATATTCATCACCGCATTCTGAGCATGTATGTAGCGTATATCCATCAGATGAACAAGTCGCTTCAATATTCGTTTCTTCATAACTATGGGAACCCGTTGCAAGTCTTGTGGTTTCCGTATATGAATAATTACAGTGTTTGCATGTATATGTTGTTACCTCATCATGAAGACAAGAATATGGAGTAACATTTGATATTTCATAATAATGATCAACTGAAAAACTATATTGATTTGAAATACCATTAGATCCTACTAATCGTATTTTATGTTCTCCTTCAGTTGATACAATTGTATTGGAAATATAATTGACTCCATCCAATGTTGCTGTCCCTGATTCATATGAAAATATATATGAATTATCATCTAATTTAGTTAGATTACCATATGGAACATTACGATTATAAATAATCGATTTTGTTTCAGTTCTATTATTTAATGCATCTACTCCAAAAAAATAATATGTTCCATCAACACTATCTATATTAATTGAATATTCGTTGCTAGATTCTTCAATAAAATTTGAATCATTTGGAGTTTTAACAAATAACGAACAATTAATAAAATCTGATATAGATACTATAAAAAAATTAGATGTTGCTTTATTAAATTCATCAGTCGAAGTAATACTTGGCGCAACGTTGTCAAACAAGCAATTAATTACATTTGATTGATTCCCTGCTTTATCGTTGCAATAGAGAGTGTATATTCCATTTGTTTGAATATCGATTTCATTATTTGAATATGTATTAGTTTCATTTGTTGTTTCGTTTATAACAGTCGTTAATTCAATACCACTATTAGTATCTTCTGATATAACTTTAAAGTTAGAATAATTAAATGCTATTTTATTATCATATATAACTGCATTGTTGCTAGTTATTTCTTCGTTATTTGGATTATATATCTTAATTTCTGGACTTGCTAAATCTATATGACAAAAAACATCCGTTAAGATGTTTCCTGCGCAATCTACGATTGTAAAATAATTAATCCCTTCATCTTGCAACTCTATTGAATTTAGGTTTGAATATGTTGACGTTTGATTAGTTATCGAATTAGATACAGTTACATTTTTTATTCCACTAATTGAATCTGTTACATTTGCAACTATGCTTGTATTTGAATAACTATTTTTTACATTCTCTTGATTTGTATTTAGTATTGATATGTCTGGTTTAGATTTATCAATAACTAAACGAATAGTGTCACTGGTGTTTCCAGCAGAATCAGTGATGTAGATATCATAGTTACCTTCATCTTTAAGCGTTACTGATGTTTCATTTATTGTCATATTTATACTAGCGTGATAGTAAGTTATGCTATATATAGATCCAGCATCAAATCCTTGAACAAGTGTATTTATATTTGAATATACTAAAGTATCAGCTACTTGGTTTTTGTTTATCATAACGACTGGATTTGTTGTATCAATATTAAGAGTAAAGTTGATTTTTAACCTGTAATATGCGTATGTTCTAGCATTAATATTAAATCCTTGACCAGTTAAAGTTATGTTAAATGTATATTGTGAATCACCTATTCCTTGAATAGCTATATTTTTACCATTTATAGATATTATTTCTTCATTAGTCATTTCATTTTTAACAACTGTTTT
>JAIKVY010000072.1 GCA_024685275.1 Clostridia bacterium | reverse complement strand
TTGATGGTTGTTCAGAACCAGATGTACAAGCTGATCCGCTGCTGACACAAATTTTGTTCATATCTAAGAACATTACAATACTTGGTCCACTATATCCATCAAAATATACATTTGATATTCCTACTGATCTATTAGCTTTTTCACAATTAATTTGAGCAAATGGGAAATTATTCTTTATTTGTGCCTCAAAATAATCCTTAACATCCTTTACTTGTGTCGCATGATTATTTTCTTTAGTTATTTTTAAAGCCGCTGCCATTCCTAAAATTGAATCAGTATTAAGCGTCCCTGCTCTCTTATTTCTTTCTTGTTCTCCACCGAATAATAGATTAGTTAGTTTTATTGAATCTTTTATATAACTAAATCCAATGCCCTTTGGTCCATGGAATTTGTGACCAGATACTGAAATCATATCTATACCTAGTTTCTTTATATCTATATCTAAGTATGGAATTGCTTGTACCATATCAGAATGACAAAGAATGTTGTTTTCATGACAGATTGAAGCTATTTGTTCTATTGGTTGAATTACACCTACTTCATTATTTACATACATTATAGTAACTAAACATACATCATCGCATATTGCATTTCTTAAATCATCTAAACTAATTAATCCATCTTTATTTGGTTTAAGATATATAACCTTATATCCAATTGATTCAAGGTATTTACATGTTTCTAAAACAGCATGGTGTTCTATTGAAGAAGTAATAATAGTCTTTTTAGTATTGTTCTTTGATGTAGCTACCCCACGTATTAACCAATTATCACTTTCTGTTCCGCCTGATGTAAAATATATTTCTTTTGATTTTACGTTAAGAATTTTAGCAATATCATCTCTTGCTGAATCTATTTCATTTAGAACCTTTTGCCCAAGTGAATGTGTTGAAGATGGATTAGCCCAAAAGCTTTCATTTACTGTTTTTAAAATATCAACTACTTCTTTGTATGGTTTCGTAGTTGCAGCATTATCTAAATAAATCAATATCAATATCTCCTTGAATTAATTTATCTAAATCTATTTCTATTTCTTGTTTCTCAAACATGTTTTTAGCTGTTACTTTCTTATTGGTTATTTCTTCTCCACCGATAACAATAACGTATTTAGCATTAATCTTATTAGCGTACTTCATTTGTGCTTTTAAGCTTCTTCCACATAAATCAGTTTCGCAGTTAATTCCATTTACTCTTAGTTTATTGGTTATAAGGGTTGCAACTTCTGATTCGTTCTCAGTTATTGGTAAAATGTAGAATAATGGACTTTCTTTCTCTCCTAAATATGCATTAGCATTTTCAAGAACCATAATGAGTCTTTCTATTCCCATTCCAAAGCCAACAGCTGGTGTGCTTTTTCCACCAATTTCTTCAACTAAATTGTTATATCTTCCACCGCCGCAAACTGTTCCTTGACTACCTATATCATTTGAAATAAATTCAAAAACAGTTCTTGTATAATAATCAAGGCCGCGAACAATATTTGGATTAACTTTAAATTTAATACCAGCTTTACTTAAAGCATTAGTTAAATTTTCATGGTGAGCTTTACAATCTTGGCATAAATAATCAATTACACTTGGTGCACCCTTTGCTATTTCTTTACATGTAGGAACTTTACAATCTAAAACTCTTAGTGGATTCTTTTGTAATCTTTCTCTACATTGAGAGCATAACTGATCTTCTTTACTTGAAAAGAATTGTATCAATGCTTTTTTATACTCTGCTCTACAAGTTGGACAACCAATACTATTAATATTTAATTCTAAGTTTTTAAGACCTAAGCATTCTAAGAAATTATTTGCAAATGAAATAACTTCAAAATCAGCTTTATAACTTTCAGAACCATATAATTCTATACCAAATTGGTGGTGTTCTCTTAACCTTCCTGCTTGTGGTTGTTCATATCTAAATACTGGAGTAATATAATACATTTTTGTTGGTTGTGGATTGTTATCTAAACCGTTTTCAATAAAGGATCTAGCAACACCTGCTGTACCTTCTGGCTTTAATGTGATGCTTCTTTCACCTTTATCTAAAAATGTATACATTTCCTTATTTACGATATCTGTTGTATCACCAACACCTCTTAAAAAGAGTTCAGTATGCTCAAACACAGGTGTTCTAATTTCTTTAAAATTATACACCCTTGCTTGTTTTCTAAACTTATCTTCTAAGAAGTGCCATTTATAACTTTCTTCTGGCAAACAGTCTTTTGTTCCCTTTGGTATGTTAATCATATTCCCATCCTATTTTATTAAATCTATTAAATATCTATTAAATAATATATTTCTTTACATTCATTAATTCAAATACTTTTCCTAAGTGTTCGTCAACAAATTTTGAATCAATTACTACTTCCTTTTCTTCTTCACCAGTAGCATTGAATGATACATCTTCTAATAATGCTTCCATAACTGAATGTAATCTTCTAGCTCCGATATTTTCATAGTTTTCATTTTCTAAGTAAGCTGCTTTAGCTATTTCTTTAATTGCATCATCTGTAAATTTTAAATCAACTTTATCAACCTTTAACATTTGTGCATATTGCATAATAATAGCGTTATCAGGTTCACTTAAAATCTTGCAGAAATCTTCTTCTGTTAAACTATCAAGTGATACAAATACAGGGAATCTTCCTTGAAGTTCTGGGATAAGGTCGCTTACACTTGAAATTTGGAAAGCACCAGCTGCGATAAATAGGATATAATCTGTTTTTATATTACCATATTTAGTGCTAATTGTAGATCCTTCAACTATTGGTAGAATATCTCTTTGTACACCTTCTCTTGATACATCTACCCCGCCTCTATTTCCTTTTGACGCAATCTTATCAATTTCATCAATAAAGATAATACCTTCTTGTTCTGCTCTCACTAATCCTTCATGATTAATACCATCTTTATCAATCATTTTCATTGCTTCAACTTCAGTTAATTTTTTTATAGCTTCAGGAATAGTCATTTTAACTTTTTTCGTTTTCTTTGGTGCAAATTGTGAAAATATTTCATCTAAATTATTGTTATTTCCACCAATTCCTGGTATTTGTCCAATTATTTGTTTTGGAGCTTCTTCTATATCAACATCAACAGTTACATTATCTAATTTTCCAGTTAAAATATCTTCTCTAATTTCAGCTTTAATGAGTTCATCATTTTTTTCTGGATTTAGCTTTTTCTTATGTGGAAAAATGCTACTAACTATTTTATTTATTGTAGTTTCTCTAGCTTTTTCACTTACTTCGGCTATTTTTTCTTCTCTAACTAATCTAATAGAAACTTCTACTAAATCTCTAACCATACTTTCAACATCTCTACCTACATACCCTACTTCGGTAAACTTTGTTGCTTCTACCTTTACAAATGGAGCCTTTACTAATTTAGCTAATCTTCTAGCGATTTCAGTTTTACCTACACCTGTTGGTCCTTTCATAATGATGTTTTTAGGAGTGATTTCATCTCTCATTTCCTGTGGTAACATTCTTCTTCTATATCTATTACGTAAAGCAACAGCAACTGCTTTTTTTGCTGAAGCTTGACCAATTATATATCTATCTAATTCTTTACAAATTTGGCTTGGACTTAATTCCATATTAAATTCCTCCTAATTAAACTTTTTCCACTATTACGTTGTGGTTAGTAAATATACAAATATCTCCAGCTATTTTCATTGCTTTTGTAACAATTTCTTCAGCTGACATTTCTGTATTTTCCATTAATGCTTTAGCAGCTGCTAGAGCATAATTACCACCACTACCAATAGCACAAACGCCTGATTCTGGTTCAATTACATTACCATCACCGCTTATAACGAACAAATAATCCTTATCTGCAACTATAAGCATAGCTTCTAAATTTCTACTTACTCCACCATTACGCCATAAAGCAGCTAATTCAACAGCACTACGCATTAAATTACCTGAATATTTTTGTAACATCTCCTCAAATTTTTCACTAAGTGTAAATGCATCTGACACGCTTCCTGCAAATCCAATTACAACTTGATCATTATATATTCTCTTTACTTTCTTGGCATTTCCTTTCATAACAACGCTTTGTCCCATTGTTACTTGTCCATCTCCTGCTACTGCTGTTACTCCATTACGTTTTACAGCACATATTGTCGTTCCTAAAATGTCCATTGTTTACTCCTTTTCTAATAATTCTAAATAATTATCAATATTTTCTATTGCTCTTTTACTCTTTAATTCTTTTCTTAACTTCTTATCTTTAACTTTTTCATCAAGCTCTGGTATTAACGAAAATGATGCATGCATTGGTTGAAAACTGCTATTAGGTGTTGTTATATATTTTATTAAACTACCAATAGCTGTATATTCATTAGGTATTATACTTTTTTTACCCCTTATTTGTCTATCTATATTTATACCACATATTATACCACACATTGCACTTTCAATGTAACCTTCTACTCCACTTAATTGCCCAATAACGTATGTATTTTTAAGTGTATTTAAAGAAAAGTCGATATTTAGTAGCTTAGTTGAATCAATAAAGATGTTTTTATGCATAACCCCGTATCTAACAAATTCAGCATTTTCAAGAGCTGGTATCATTCTAAATACTCTTTCTTGTTCTTTAAACTTTAAATTGGTTTGGAATCCAACTAGGTTATATAGGTGGTTATAGTTATCCTCTTTTCTCAATTGAACAATAGCATATGGCCTCTTTTCTGAATTAGGATATCTAAACCCAACAGGTCTTAATGGACCAAATCTCATAGTATCAATACCCTTTTTAGCCATAACTTCTATTGGCATACATGCGTTAAATATATCTTTATTTTCAAAATCTTTTAAAATAACACATTCTGCTTCAACTAGATTGTTATAAAAATTTATATATTCTTCTTCGTTCATTGGGCAGTTAATATAATCATCGCCACCTTTATTATATCTTCCACCAAAAAATGATTTTTCTTTGTTTATACTTTCATATTCAATAATTGGTGCTACTGCATCATAAAAGTTTAATTGAGTAACGTTTGTTACCTTTTGAATGTATTCACACATTGATTCACTTGTCAGTGGCCCGGTAGCTAATATATTTATAGCATCTTTAAACTCTTCTTTTTCTAAATCTGATACTTCTTCTCTTATAATGTGTAATTTATCAAATGAATTTAATTCATCTTCTACTGCTTTACTAAATAATTCTCTATCAACTGCTAAGGCTCCGCCTGCTGGAACACTCGTTTTTTTTGCACACTTAATAACCAAACTATCAAGTTTTTCCATTTCTAGCTTTAAAAGCCCTTGAGATGTATTTGGATCTATTGATTTTAAACTATTACTACAAACAAGCTCACAAAGATTATCTGTTTTATGCACATCTGTGTTAACAACCGGCCTCATTTCATACAAATATACTTCATATCCTGATTTAAGTAAGGAATAAGCACATTCGCATCCTGCTAATCCGCCACCGATAACATTGATTCTTTTCATTATTTAATTATTATTTTCCTTGTCTATTGTTTTCCCACATTTAGTACATGTATATTTTGTTTTGTCTTCTTTACTTGTCGTTAAAATACCTTCACAATCTGGACATAAGAATGGTGCAGGTATAAATGATAAAGAAAGTCCACATTTGCTTTCGCAGAAATATGTAGTTTTTACATTTCTCTTTGTGGTATTGTATTTTATAATATTTCCGCCGCACATAGGACATTTTCCTACTGGAAAATTCTTTGTATTTTTACATTTTGGATAATTAGGACAAGCTAAAAACTTACCATATTTACTTTCTCTAATAATCATTTTAGCACCACATTTATCACAAATTATATCAGTTTCTTGTGGCTTAACTTTCAATTCATTTCCTGATGAATATGCACTTTTAACGGCTTGTTCAAAATCTGGATAAAAATCTCTAATTACTTTTTGCCATTGTAATCCTTTATCAATTTCATCAAGTCTTGCTTCCATTTGAGCAGTAAATTTAACATCTACTATATTAGAAAAATTATTTTCCATGAATTTGTTTACTAATTCACCTAATTCAGTTGGAACTAAAAATTTCTTTTTCTTTTCTGTATATTTTCTTGCAGCTAATACGCTTAATACATTTGCATATGTAGCTGGTCTTCCAATACCATTTTCTTCCATAGCTTTAATTAAAGAAGCATCATTGTATCTTGGTAAAGGTTTAGTAAATTTTTGTTCTTTCTTTAATTCTTTTAAATCAAGTTTTTCACCTTCAACAAAACTTGGTAAATTGTTTTGGTTTTCTTCATCACTATCATCATTGTCCGTTGTTATGTTATATACAGCTGTGAACCCGTTAAATGTCATTGTTTTACCGCTTACATTAAATCCATATTCTTTATTATCTTCATTTGAATTAGCAATAATATGAACTTTTAAAGTATCATATTGAGCTGGTGTCATTTGACTAGCTAAGAATCTATTGTAAATAAGGCGATATAACTTGTATAAACTTGGTTCAATTTTATCTTTTATACTATCAGGTGTAATAGTTAAATCAATTGGTCTTATCGCTTCATGAGCATCTTGAACTGTATCACCTTTTGATGTATAGAAGTTAAATTTAGCTGGAACATACGCGTTTCCATACTCTTTAAGGATATAATCCTTTGCCATTTGTTGTGCTTCTGGGCTAACTCTTACACTATCTGTTCTAATATATGTAACAAGTGGTTTATATTGATCATCAATTTTTACACCTTCATATAACTGTTGAGCTAGTTTCATAACTTCAGAAGCTGAAAATGAAAGTTTATTTGCACCATCTTGTTGAAGTGTTGATGTTGTAAAAGGTGGATTTGGTTTTGAAATGCTTTCACCTTTTTTAACACTAGAAACAATAAAGTCAGCATTTTTAACAGCTTTTTCTATTGATTCAGCATCTGTAGCATTTGTTACTTTAAATTTCTTTCCATCTATATCATTGAATAAAGCTTTAAATGAAGATTTCTTTCCTGCTTTAGAAAGAATAGCAGTAAGTGTCCAAAATTCTTCTGGAGTAAAGTTTCTAATTTCATTTTCTCTATCAACTACCATTTTTAATGCAGCTGATTGTACTCTACCACCACTTAATCCTTTTTTAATTTTAGCATTTAAAACAGGACTAATTTTATATCCAACTAATCTATCTAATACTCTTCTAGCTTGTTGAGCATCAACTAGATTCATATCTAATTGTCTTGGGGATTTAATAGCATTAGTTACAGTTGATTTAGTAATAGCATTAAATTCAATTCTTTGTGGATTTGTTAAATTTAAAACAGTTGCTAAATGCCATGATATAGCTTCACCTTCTCTATCAGGGTCTGTTGCTAAATATATATTATCTGCTTTACTTGCTGCATCTTTAATCTTTTTAACTGTTTCTTTTTTTGAAGGTGATAAAACGTATTTTGGTTTAAAATCATTTTCAATCTCAATACCTAATGTTTTATCTGGTAAATCTCTAATATGTCCGCCACTTGCTAAGACTGTATAGTCACTACCTAAATATTTTTGAATTACTTTTGCTTTTGTTGGGGATTCTACAATTACTAAATTCATTTTAACCTTCTAATATACACTTCTTTTTATCAACATTTAAATCTGTTCATTGCAATGTGAGCTTATTAAAATGTCATATAAATATATAACCCATTAAAAATTAAAGTCAATAAAATTTTTGCACTTTTTGAAGGCCCTAAATCCCTTTATATTTATAAATATAAAAGAAATTTTTAAAATTTTTTATTTACTTAATTTACACTTAACAAAAGGTTATTATAAGGTTTAATTAAAGGATATTTTAAGAATTAATTTGAGTTATTTTTCGCTTATGAATTTTATATATATTTATATATAATTAATTCTAAGGCTACAATATACAATATTTCTATCTTCTTTTGATGAATATAATAATTCCAAACACGATTGCTAAAACTGCTACTCCACCACATATTCCTACAATTAACCAAAATGTAGTTTTTGTAAACGTATTTCCAAATACTGTTATTGTATCTTGTGAATTTATTTTTGATCCTGATTGATTTATTCCACCTGAAACAAATAAAACGAAATTAGTATTGTTCTTTAATGTATAACTCATAGTGTTATTTTCTATTTCTATTTCAACCTTTTGATTATTATTTGCATTAAATAACTCAAATTGTCTATCTAAATATCCATTTGGTAGATTCATAGTAATATCTATACCACTAACAAGATCGGAGCTTAATGGCGCATCATTATATTGAATTGCTAAATTAAATCCATCTTTAAATGCAAATCCTAAAGAAGAAATCGAACTATCAATGTTATTTGTTTCAAATTTAGATAACGTTATGATTATTTCATCACCATTCTTATATCCAGAAAAATCATCCAAATTAATATCAAAACTTAAAATAGTAGAAACATATTCTGGAGCTTCACCTACTATAAATCTTTTTACAATCTGTGTATCTAGTTTTGTGTTTATTGTATTAATTAAATCACTAATTTCGTTTTGTTTTGTTGTTTCTGCTAAAAGCAATGCTTCTAGTGCAGCCATATCTGCTTGGATTGACGTTCTTAATGTTTCATTATAGTTATTCATATCTTTAGATTTATATTTTTGAACAAATGTGTTCATAACATTTTCGATTGATGTATTGTTATAATAACCAACTACATGAACATATTCA
>JAIKVY010000070.1 GCA_024685275.1 Clostridia bacterium | reverse complement strand
ATTATACATAACCAAAACATTTGTATTTAAATAAATATCGTTAATAATATCTTCTTTTTCCAAATGTATGATTTTATTCTGAATATTTATCGTATAATCATCATTTAATTGAGTTATTAATTCTTTATAATCACTATGAATTAATCTGTATAAATAAGCCGTTTTAGGTAATATTTTAATAGATTCTAATAATCCAAATTCTTCAACAACTCCAAAGTTTAAAAATAAGGTTTTATAATTTAATGTTTGAACATCTTTAAGCGTACTTGTGGTGTATATAACAATTGATTTACTAGATAATTCGTTTAAAAGCGGTTTATATTTTACTAATAATTCATCATGTGTTTTTTTATCAAATTTTGAAAATATATCATCAATTAATATTACATCATATTCTCTTAAATAAAGTTTACAAAGTTGAACAATTAATAATTCTTCTCTAGTTAATTTGCATACTTTTTTTTGTAATATACAATCCGTTAATCCAATTTTTGTTTTTGCATATTCAATAGCTTCATTAAATTGGTTTTCTTGTAATTTCCTTATCTTAAATGGAATTCTTAAATTATCTATAACTGTTTTTTTAGGATAAAACATTTTTTCATCATTTAAGAATAATATACTTTTATCCTTAGGCAAAACTGATAAATAATCCTTGTTATTATATAAAACACTTCCTGATTGTGGTTTTAATAATCCTGCAATAATTTTAACTAAACTAGTTTTACCCGATTCATTTTCGCCAAAAATAATTACGGGACTATTTATCCCTGCTTCAAATGAAACATTAATTAATGATATAGCCCCGTATAAAAATTGATGTGAAATATTATTTACTTCAAGAAATTTCATTAAATTATATAATCTGTAGATTTTTCCTTTTTAGATTTAATTTCTTTAGCTTTTTCTTGATATCCATCTCTACCTAATAAAGCATAAGTAGCATTCTTTCCTTCTTCTACTCCAGGTTGATTAAATGTGTCAATATTTAATAATGCTCCAGTATATGCTGTTTGTAACATAAAGAACATCATTAATTGTCCAATACTAAATTCATTAATCTCTGGAAGCATAATTCTATTATTAAGTTTTCCTGATTTTGTTAATGCATATTCAGTTGCAACCATTTCACTTGTTATTAACTCATTCATAGTATGTCCACATAAGAAATTAACACTAGGAATTGATTCACAGCCGTTAGGAATCTTAACTTCTGTTCTATAACTATCAACACCAATTAATGTAATTACTTTATCAAATGGGCCTTCTGTATATAATTGAACTTGACTATGTTGATCTGTAACGCCTAAAGATTTAACTGGTGTTTGTCCAACATTACAAGAATTACCATTTAAGTCTTTATTTTTACCTAAACTTTCACCCCATAATTGAGCATACCAATCAGCAAATAGTTTTAAACCATCAGCATATGGCATCATAACAGAAATGTTTCTTCCTTTTTTCATTGATAAATATTGAAGAGTAGCAGCCATTAAAGCTGGATTTACAAATAAATCAGATTTTGAACATCTTTTATCCATGAATTTAGCTCCATCAAGCATTGTTTTAATATCAATATTTAAAACTGCAGCTGGAAGTAAACCAACAGGACATAATTCACTAAATCTACCACCTACTCCATCTGGAATATAAAATGTTTTATACCCTTCTTCTTTAGCGATCTTAATTAAATTACCTTTTTCATGACTAGTAGTAGCAATAATATGATTTTTTGCATCACTACCTAATTCTTTCTTTAATATGTCATTGATTATTAAATATTGAGTCATTGTTTCAGATGTTGAACCACTTTTGGTAATAACATTAAACATTGTCTTTTTAATATCAATTACATCTAATAATGCTTTCATTCTTTCTGGATCAACATTATCTTCTACATAGAATTTGGGACCCTTTCTTTTTGATTTTGGTAAATCATTGTAATGTAAATGACAAATACTTTGGAATACAGCTAAAGGGCCAAGAGCTGAACCACCAATTCCTAAAACTACAAAATAGTCGAATTTTTTTCTAATTTCTTTAGCTGTTTGTTTGATATCAGCTACAACTTCTTTTTGATTATATGGCAAGTCTGTCCATCCCATCATGTTAAGACCACGACCAGCTTTAACTGCTTTAAATGCTTTTACTGCATCCTTAGATGCTGCCTTCAATTCTTCTACTGTAAACCCATCATTACCTACATAATCTTTTAACATGTTATTATAGTCAAAAGTAATAGGATTTTTGTTATAATTTGACATAGTTTATTCTCCTAATAATTTTTCTTAAATTATATTCTTTATACTCAAAATTATCAATATATTTATACGTTTTCATAAATAAAACACCTAGAGATATCATACTAACCCCTAGGTGTTATAACAGTTATACTTATAAATAATCAAAAATTAATATTCAGGTTCAATTAATCCTAATGTTCCATCATTTCTACGATATAAAACATTTACTTTATTAGAATCACCATTTACAAATACAAAGAAATTATGATCAAGTAAATCCATCTCTTCAATAGCATTTTCTATAGAAGTAATAGAAATATTGAATTTTTTAACTTTTACAACTTTATCAATTCTTTCTGATGGCGGAATATCTTTAATCTCATTTTCATAAATAGCTGGTTCATCAAATGATTTTTTGTTCTTTGATTTAAATTTATTTTTGTATTTCAAAATTTGTTTTTCTAGTTTTGGTAATACTAAATCAATATTTTTATTCATTTTATCAGCTTCAGTCTTTGCTCTAACAATTAAATCATCTTCTGAAATTGTTACTTCCATGATGTAATTATTATTCTTAAATGTTGATAATTTTACTTTTGCTTTTGCTTTGCCATCAAAGTATCTATCAAATTTAGATAATTTTTTTTCAATAATGCTTTTTAAGTTCGAGTCAAGGTGATAATCTTTACAAATAATTTCAATTTTCATAATTAGCTCCTTTTGTATAAATTGATTAGTATTTTAGATATCCTCTTCCTACTATTACTTTCGTTTTAGGTTATCTATAATCCTATTTTATTATATTATAATTGATATTTTCTTAAATTGTAATATGCTAGTTATAATTGACAATTATTAATAATTATTATAATATAATTACGCTGTCAGCGAGAGTGGCGAAACTGGCAAACGCGCATGATTCAGGTTCATGTTTCCTATGGGTTCAAATCCCTTCTCTCGCAAAGAAAATAACATGTGGGCGTGGCGGAATGGCAGACGCGTACGTTTGAGGGGCGTATGGGTACCCCGTGTGAGTTCGAGTCTCATCGCCCACACCAAATTTTAAAGGATCAAATTTTTGGTCCTTTTTTTATTATATAAGTTCAATTAAGGATTCTTGATTATTGTTCTTTCTTTAAGGATATATTTTATAAGCATATAAATATAAAATAAGAATAATAATGCAGCAATAGATCCACCTACAATAATAGCAATATTTTGAGGTATATATCTTCCTAATGCTATTTGTGGCTCACCTAATATATACGTAACAACAACTGCTGTCATAAAAGTTGCTGGAATACTTGTAATTAATGAAGTATATTTATTTTTACTCTCTTTTAGTAAATATCCAGTTGATACCCATAAACAAATAGCAGCTAAAGTTTGATTAGACCAAGCAAACCATCTCCAAAGAATATTAAAGTTTTTAGCATCCATAAAATCCCAAATACTAATACCAACAATTATTATAAATAATGGTATTGTTAAGATTATTCTGTTTTTAATTTTCTTTTGATCTAATTTAAATGTTTCACCTAATATTAATCTACAACTTCTTAAAGCTGTATCACCACTAGTTATCGGACATATAACGACTCCTATTATTGCTAAAACAGTACCAAATGGTCCTAAAACATTACTTGCTATTTCATGTACTGAAGTCGAACTACCACCAACACTATTTAATAAAGACCAACCTTCATTTGTATTTACTTTATAGAAAGCCATTGCTGCAGCAGCCCAAATTAAAGCAATTATACCTTCAGCGACCATAGCTCCATAAAAAACTTGCCTTCCCTCTTTTTCATTTTTGATACACTTAGCTATCATTGGCGACTGAGTAGCATGAAATCCACTAACTGCCCCACAAGCAATTGTTGTAAACATAAATGGCCACCAAGGAAGTGAACCATTAGTATTAGAAAAATCTCTCAAATTACCAACTAATTCGATCATTGGATATTCAGTATTTTTAACCATAATCCCTATTATTACAGCAAGAGCCATAACAATTAAAATAATTCCAAAAATAGGATAAGCTTTACCTATTACTTTATCTATTGGAACAATTGTGCTAATAAAATAATACACAAGTATGATTGCCATCCAAATTGCGATATGAACTTTACCATTTGTTAAAGATGTAAGTAATGCAGATGGTGATACTACAAAAACTGCAGTTACT
>JAIKVY010000044.1 GCA_024685275.1 Clostridia bacterium | reverse complement strand
ACAGCCTCATTATTTGCAGTACATTTTATAATGATTTGGCCTCTAGTATCTTTTAGATATGGATAATCTGTTAAAGTTTTTGAAAAATCTCCATCTTCCATATATATGAATGATTTATTAGTTGATGGATTAATTTCTTTTGATAATTCTTCTAAATGATCATATAGCCTACTATAAATCTTAGTTATCTGATCATCATACGAAGTTTCTGCCTTAAACTCAGCAATAATAGTTTCAGTAGGGTGAAGTGTTAAGAATGTCTTAAACCAAGAAAGAACCTCTTTTAGACTTAAATCTTCTCCATCATGGTTTTGAGCATAGAATGTACCACCAATATATGTCTTACCATGAACAAGCCATAAATTTTTTCTATCATCGGCAGGAATATATGAGAACATAGCACCAACTGAGCCGAACTTATCTGATTTTATTTCATTTTGAACATTTTTACGATATTGGTTATTAATACGTAAATCAAATAATCTAACTCCATCATTAAGTAGTTCATCTATATACTCATTTTGGGTTTTTGCGTTATTTGTCCAATTTAGGACTCCTGTACCAACGTTTTCATCTGCGTATCCTTTAACAGAATTCATTGCAGCATCGTGTACACCTGGAATATTTATTTCGTTTAGTTTTCTCTCGCCAGAGATGGCACTCATCCAGTTTTTGCCACTTACCTTATCACTTGATGCTATTTGATTTTCTTTTGATATGAAAGCACCGGCATCATCAAATTGAGAAGCTTGTCCCATTTCAATACATGCCTCATTATTAGATAAAGTTACCTTGTTCCATTCATCCACAATAAAATATTTAGAAGGATTATTGGTGTTATATGTGCTATATCCTTTTGTAAATACCACATAACCTGATTCGTGTTCAACAAATAATGACGCTCCTTCTCTTAATACACCTGACACTTCTAAAAGTTTTCCGTCTCTAATATAAATAGATGATCCTTTTAATGCAGTATTGTCAATTACTTCTGGACTGCCATCAACAGTAATACTTCTTGCAGAGTTATTAAAGTATATACCACCACCATATTTTTCTGCTGTATTATTAGTAATAATGCCGCCACTTAAATTTAGAGTTGCTTTATTAGATAGCGAGATACCTCCACCATTTGCTGCTTTATTATTAGTTATTTTTCCACCATAAACATATGTTGTAGCGCCATCATTAATATTAATTCCGCCACCATCAGAGGATGCATTATTATTAATTATACTTCCGCTATAAAAACGGAATACACCCTCATTTTGTATACCACCACCTGATTTATTTGAGGTATTAGAATTAATTTCACCACTATTAAGAATTACAGTAGAGTTATTATTGAAAATTCCACCACCATTATCTTTAGAACTATTTCCAAAGACTAATGAGTTACTCATTGTAACAGTACCATTATCTAAATAAAAGCCGCCACCTTTCTTTTCACATGTATTTAATTTAATCTTAGTATTATTTAAATATAGTGTTTTGTTTTCGGCATTCATATAAAATGCGCCACCATTTTCGCTTTGACAAGTATTATATTGAATCAAAGTATTTTCAATGGTTGCGTTATCTTTCATATAAATACATAAACCACCACCATTATTTTTTGATGAGTTTCTTATAATATAGGAGTTACTAATATTTAATTTTCCTTCTTTTACACAATGGATTCCGCCACCATTATCCTTAGCATAATTGCCAATAACGGAGCCACCATCCATATCGAGTTCACCACGAACGAATATTCCGCCACCATCAGATGACGCTTTATTATTTATAATTGTTCCACCTTCAAAAATAAGTCTAGAACCACTATTTATATTTATTCCACCGCCATTTTCAGCATATCCACCAGTTATAATTCCTGTACCAATTGAATCTTTAATTGTTACAGTAGAATTATTTCTTATTTCAAAAACGTGGCCATCTTCGTCAGCTGATGTGCGTTGTCTATCAACAGTATATCCGTTAAGATCGATTGTCATACTTTTCTTAACTTCTATACGATCATTTCCTTGTGCATATAAATTAGCCATTATTACAATGGTTTTACCTGAATTACTTGATTTTTTAGCAGCATCCTTTAACTCTTTCCATGTTTTAACATAAACATTGCCTTGGGTGCTAGCTGAACTAAAGAATAATTCATTGTCTTTTGTTTCGATTCTATTGTTTTTTAATTCATTATATGAAAATACATTAGTACTAACTTTAGCTTTTGAAAACCCATCACTAAATTTTCTGTCGTTATACATTAATGTAACATCGATTTTTGAATCTTCAGTTATACTTGATCCAAAACTTATAGTCCCTGACCCGTCAATTAAAATATTTTTTCCGATTGGAGCATTATTATTAATAATGTTTATATTCCCTTGAACTATAAAACCATCAAACGTACCAAAGTAAATAGCACCCGCTTCATTTAATGAAAAATTATCATTAATTGTAACAGAGGATAATTCAAATCTAGAAAAATCTCTTTGGTAAATAGCACCAGCTATATCTCCCGCTTCATTACCTTTAATAGTTACATTAGAAAGATGACAAACTGATCCATCATAAGCAAAAATTGCACCACCTTTTTTCAATACTGAATTATAATTTATAGAGGTGTTAGAAATATATAAGTCCAAGCAGTCACTATATATTGCGCCACCTTTTTCAGTTGCGTAATTACTGTTGAAATCAGAATTATTAATATCAACTGAAGGTCCTACACAATATAATGCACCACCACTTTCCGTTGCAACATTACTTGAAAAGACACAGTTATTTATAGTTGCACAATATTTAGCGTTTTTTGTTTTGTAATAATCATTATTGGTAAGCATAATAGCTCCACCACATGTTGCATTATTATTTCTTAGTACTACATTGTTTAAAGATACAATTCCAACATTATAAATAGCGCCTCCATAAGAAGTTGCGTGATTATCACTTAATGTTATGTTTTCTATGTTTAATGTGCCGCCATTATATATGGCGCCACCTTTATCTGAATCGCCACCTGATATAATTGAACCACCAACACTATCTTTTAATGTTAATTTTGTTTCCTTATTAACTTTAAAGAGTCGTCCATCTTCACCAGTATTTAAAGATAATCTATATATTTTATGTCCATTCAAATCGATAACTACATCGCTACATTTAGAAATGTCGCTAGATATTTCTACACAACTAGACAAAGGAATGTTTCTTTCAAGTAAGATAGTTTTTCCGTTATTATCACTACTTTCTATTAAAGATAATAATTCCTCTTCTGTTGTTATGCCTAGATTATTAGTTTCAGCTTTTACAATGATTGTATTTAAGAAAAAAATGCTTAAAAGCAATAAAAGTAACGCTATTAAAAATAGTTTAAAAGTGTGTTTTATTGAATGCTTAAAAATCATACTACTGCCCCTAAAATATAGAAATTAAATTATCATTATTTTGATAATGATATTATATCACATACAACATTGTTTTTTTTATGTTTGAAAGCCAAAGAATATAAATAAAAGTCACCCACAGGGTGACTAATTTATTGACTGCTTTATTATATATTTAAAAATCTTAAAGTGCCTAAACTTATCTATATAACCTTATATAATTAAATAAGTTATATACTATTTTCCTTGATAAAACGAATCTATAATATCCATTAACTCGCCATTGGCTTCGTTGAATTTAAACATATCAACTCCATTAGCCATAGCGTCATTAGCTTCTTTTTGACTTTTAGTTTCTTCTAATACTTTATTAAAGATTTCTTGGCGCTCCATTTGATATTTAACACAATCAGTTGATGCGATAATTGTGTTGTGCTTATTATGCATAGGATCACTTATTTCTAAATAACTAATTAGGTCATTATTAATCTTATTTTTCTTTGAAATAATGGACACATCATTAAAAGAAACAAGTTCATCATTAGTTCCATGAATAATAAGTATTTTAGTATTTGATTTACCTAAAGATTTATGAGCTTTAATATCAGATGCAAAGCCTTGGCTAATAAATCCTTTTATTTTAAGCATAATATAGGCTAATATTTTAAACGCTTTACTTTTACCTTTTGAAAAGGCAGAAATCATTTCTTTAATTGGGCTATCGAATCCAGATATAGAGACAATTCCTTTAAATATACTATCATTAACACATGCTACTGCATATCCACCCATTGAGTGTCCATATAAATATAAGTTTTGATAATCGAATAAATTATTAGCCTTTAAAAATTTAATTGCGGCTTTTAAATCAAATAACTGTTGGTTAAGACCATTATATTTTTTGCCAGTTGATTCACCTGTTGCGGTAAAATCATATGTAAAAACATTATATCCCCTATCAAGAAGGGCCATAATATCTGATAAATATCCTTGATGACCTGGGCACATTCCATGAACATATACAATTAAGTTATCAGATTTTTCTTTTTTGTATAGATATGCTTTAATTGTATTCTTTTTTGATTTAAAACTATACTCATCACGTTCATAACGATCTTTTATATTATGATAGCCAATAAATAGCTTATCCTTTTCAAAGTCCATTCTTGTAAAAGACTTATTAAAGATAAGGGTTGCGACTACATAAGATAAAAGGATAAATGAAAATAAGATTACACCAATAACAATTAAAACAATAAACAAAGGTTTCATATATGAAAACCTCCTTCTTATATATTCAATATATTATACTATGATTGAGAGTATATTTCATAGATTAAAAAGAAAAAGGATTGATAATTATTATATCAATCCTATTGTTTAAATATGTCTAGAAACATAACATTGGATACAATTTCGGACACCCTCAAAAAAGTTCGGACACCGGGACAGCTTACAAAGCAAAAGAAAAGCCACCCTCTAAGGATGACTTATTTCTACAGGTTGCCTACCTGCAAGCGTAAAGCTTTTTAAATGTCTTTTGAAATCTAACATCTAAAAATCTGTAATTACAAAATTTTCATATTTCAATATAATATTCGCCAAAATTATTGCGCTTAAATGTATTCGATTGGAAGCGCGTAAAGATTGTCTCTTAGTTTTAATTTGTAATCGCCTCTACATATTATTGCGCCTATACCTCTTTTTTTACTTATATCTTTATCTAATACATCAAACGCTTTTGCCATCTCTGATTTAGGATTTGTTGTTTTTTTGATTTCAATTGGATATAAAATACCATTTTCTTCAATAATTAAATCGATTTCATTTTCTTCAAAGGTATCTATACCATTTACTGTTTTTTTAATTTTATCTTTT
>JAIKVY010000041.1 GCA_024685275.1 Clostridia bacterium | reverse complement strand
TTTATAATATAATTATGAATAAATTCATAACAGTCAAAGAAACTTCTATTAAATGGAATTTATCGGAAAGAAGTGTCCGCAATTACTGCGCCTTAGGTAGAGTAGAAGGCGCTATTTTAGTTGGAAAGACTTGGATGATTCCTGAAGGTACCAAAAAACCTATTAGAAGTAACGAGAAAGAAAACAAAAATTATTTATTAGAAAGGCTACGTTTTGAAAAGAGCAATCAGGTTAAAGGTGGCATTTATCATAAATTAATGATTGATTTCACATATAATTCAAATCATATTGAAGGCAATGAATTAACTCACGATGAAACTAGGTATATTTTAGAAACGAGAACTATTGGGGTAGATAAAAACACCAGCAAAAAAGTTGATGATATCATTGAAACAATTAATCACTTTACCGCAATCGATCGAGTGATTGATTTTGCTAATTATCAACTTAGTGAACCATTCATAAAAGAGCTACATAAAATACTAAAATCGAACACAAATGATTCAAGGCTTACCTATTTTGCTGTTGGCGATTACAAAAAAGTGCCAAATGAAGTTGGAGGTTTAGAGACTACTCATCCTAGATTAGTAGCATCTGAAATGAAAAAACTGCTCAATGACTATAATAAAAAAGAAAATCATACTTTCGAAGAAATAGTGGAATTTCATGTTAAATTTGAACGAATCCATCCGTTTCAAGATGGCAATGGTAGAGTAGGACGTTTAATAACGTTCAAAGAATGCATAGCCAATAATATTGTTCCATTCATTATTTTCGATAGTAAAAAGATGTTCTATTATCGTGGTCTTAAAAACTGGAGCCAAGAACGCGGCTGGCTTATCGATATTTGCTTGGATGGGCAAGACACGGTTAAAGCATATTTAGATTACTTCAATATTCAATACAAATAAAAACAGGCACTTTTTCGTACGTGTATCAACAATCAATCGTGTCTCCAATGGTCGATAAACATACAACTCGACTAAAATAGCATTGCACCGTTGTTTTGGTCGATTTTTATAAAAACCTATTTTTGTTTAAAAGAAATAACCTGTTTTATTGTAAAAGAAAGTGGTGGAAAATATTTAAAAGAAAACCGGGGATAATTGCACACTAATATCTTTTATTGATGTGTTATTTTAGTTTTGTTTCGGTTATTTAATCCGTAATCTTTCGGTTATTTAATCAGTAATCTTTCGGTTATTTGTTCCGTAACCTTTCGGTTTTTGTATTGAAAACATAATATGTTTAGCTTATTATAATAACGAGGAATAATTGAATGGAAGAATTTAAATATATCAAACGAATAGCTGAAAAAGAATTATTAAAGAAAATAAGAACTAGTGGTTGTGTTCTAATTACTGGCCCTAAATATTGTGGCAAGACTACTACAGCGGAACAATTTGCTAAAAGCAGCCACTCTTTTTCAACATTGTCAAAAATCAATCTTTATAGTTCAAATATCAAAATGGCGCTTATTGGTGAGACGCCAACACTAATTGATGAATGGCAAAATATACCCTTGGTTTGGGATGAAATTAGAGACGAAATTGATCGTAGGCATGGCAAGTTTGGACAATACATTTTAACTGGTTCAATTCATCCTATTGATTATGATGAAATAATGCACTCTGGAGAAGGAAGATTCTCAAAAGTAGTGATGTATCCCTTTTCTTTATTTGAATCCGGAGAATCTAGTGGCAACGTTTCTCTTAATGATTTATTTAATAAAAAAGATAATATTTTCTTTAGCGAAGGGAATCAAACGTTATTAGATATCGCCTATTACATCTGTAGGGGTGGGTGGCCTACATCTTTAAATGTTGATAAGGAAGATTCTTTAGAAATTGCTAAGAATTATTTATTCGGAATTATTAATTACAAAAATAAAGAAAAAAAACAATACTTTGCCAATACATCAACAGCATCATTCATTTTAAAATCATATGCTAGAAATATATCGACAGAAGTGGCATTTACAACTTTGTTAAAAGATATCAACGAACATGATGGTATTAAATATGATGATGAAACTCTAACATCTTATATTGAAAAATTTAAGAATCTGTTT
>JAIKVY010000001.1 GCA_024685275.1 Clostridia bacterium | reverse complement strand
TTTCAACTTTACTTCTGGTGGTTCAATTGTTCAATCATTCATTAATTCATGTACAGGAGAATGGTTTAATGGATTTTCATCAAATGAAATAGATATCAATACAATAACAGTTAAAGATCTTCTTGGTGAATATGATATGGTTTTAGGAATTGCTCCAACTGCTTGGAAGTATAACGGAATGGTTAATCCAGATTCATTTTTGTATCTACCAGGATTTTTAGCGTCTTTTGGAATTGCTTTCTGTTTTATCATTGCATCCATAAATCTAGCTAGAAGAATATATGAAATTGTATTAATTTACATCTCTATGCCATTAGCATTTAGCACACTTCCACTTGATAATGGGAATAGGCTTAAAAAATGGACAGGATTTTTAATGCAAAGAATCTTAATTGGATATGGAACAATCTTTTCATTTAATGTCTTTTTACTCGTCATGCCATACCTATCAAGCATCCATCTAGATTCATTAAGTGATTTAGGTAACTCGCTATTTACATTAATCGTCATAGTTTCTGGTGCTAGTTTAATCCCAGCAGGGCAATCAATATTTACGAAGATCTTTGCTGAAAGTGATGCTGGTTTAGGATATGGGAAAGAAGCAGTAACAAATACAAAACGAAATGCAGTAATGATGCATAGAGACATGAAGATGTCTGCTAGAAGTCTATTTAAATAATAAAGGAGGAAAAATACATGGTTAGATTAATGCCAGGAAAGATAAAAGTTAAAAAGACGATAGTATATAAATTTACATTAAAAGACCTTATTTTTGCTCTTATTTTAGCAATATTAGCAATTGTTATTCTTACAAAAATAAATGTTATTGCAGGAATAGTATATTTAATCTTTTCTATTCTGTTATTCATTCCAATAAAAGATAATTTTGCATATGAAGAAATTTTTAATATATTAAAATTTGTATTTAGCAAGAAAAAGATAAAGATTAAAAACATATCAAATATTAAAAGTGTAACAGAAAACAAAATAGAGTTTTCAGATGGCTCATTTGCTAAAGCAATCGTAATAGGTCAAAAAAGTTTTCTATTTGAAACAGAGCAAAATCAAAATGAAGATATTGATATATTTGAAGAAGCATTAAAGTGCATTGATAGCAATGTTAATTTTAAAATTTGTAAGATAGAAAAGCCAATTGAGATAAATAAACAAATATCTACACTTAAAGAAAGGATTGATACAGAAAAGGACAGAATTAGAAAATCTATATTAGCTAAAGAATATATTGAACTAGTTAATACACAAAAGAACACTTTTGAAACGAAAAATGAATTCTTCTTAGTTATTTATTCTAAATCAATTGATGAACTGGATAGATATATTTCTAGAATAGGTCAATCACTTAGAGAAGCAAATCTAGATTCTCATATTGCTAGTGATGTTGAATTAAATGAACTAATTAGTTTTTCATATTTATGTAATACAACGACAACACTTAATGAAGTTTTAGAAAAAGATATACATATAAAGTCGTCTAATATAAATCTTGGAGAATATAAAAGTGCAACGATATCGATATCAAATATGCCAAAATCTGTTGTTAATGCATGGGGAAGAAAGATATGTAATATAAAGAACACTTTTGTATGTATAAATGTTAAACAAATAAGTACAGATACGGCTATTAATCAAATTGATAATTCGATTAGTGAAATGGGAATTAAGCAAAGTTTAGCAACTAAAGCTAGTGATGTTAATATGGCTAATTTACATATTGATTCACTTAATTCGTTATTAACTAACATTCAAAATGGAACTGAATTAGTATATAACGTAGAAATACACATTACTAGTTTTAACAAATCTGAAAGTGAACTAAGACAGCATATTAAAAATATTTGCAAACTTGAAGGGATGCAAATTAATAACAATATCTTTTCACAGGGTTTGATATTAAAGAATTCTAGAATAGAAAACAATAGTGATAACTCAAAGTTTGCATTTGGAATAAATAGCAAAACACTTGCTGCAATCTTTCCGTTTGTAGAACCAGAAATTAATGATGAAAATGGAGTATATATTGGGAAAGATATTGATAATCAACACGTATTTTTAGATATATTTAAGCGTAGTGATATATATCAAAATTCAAATGGTTATGTTATTGGAACGCCAGGATCTGGAAAATCTTTCTTTTTAAAGAAGTTAGTTCTGTTATCATTTTCAAGCAATACTAAAATCTTTATTCTTGATCCAGAAAATGAATATACAAAGCTAGTTAATAAATTGGGTGGAAAAGTAATTGATGTTGGTATTAGTTATGGTTGTATTAATCCATTACAAGTTTTTAATATATTCACTGATTCAGGTATTAATGCAACAAATGCACAAATATTTTCTTCTCATTTAAAGACATTAGAAAACTTTTATAATCTTACACTAGAAAACACTAATGAAGAAATAATTGAGTTATTTAATCTGCTTACAATTGAAACATACAAAGAATTCAATATTGATGAACATACACAATTTAATCTGCTAAAAAACACTGACTATCCGACATTTAAAGATATGCTTGATTGT
>JAIKVY010000029.1 GCA_024685275.1 Clostridia bacterium | reverse complement strand
CCTTTTATTAATAATAACATTAACAATATAGTAATAAGTAGCAACATTATAGTTATATGTATCGCCATCATCGTAATTAATGCAATAAACGATATAATAATCACCTGAATTAGTCATTAATGATTTTAGATCATTACTAATATTTTCTAATTCAGAATCATTTGATGAATATAATCTATTCGTTGATAGTAATTCTTCGTATGTTCTAATAATATATTCATTTATTGTTTCATTATTATTTTTACTATTAAAATTAGGATAAAGTACAGCTCTATAATTAACTAATAAATTATCAAATAGTGATGTATTATCTGTGTTATTAATTATATCAAAATTATTAATTACGAGCGATGTAACACTGAATTCTGGCCTTATAGCATCATAAGTTTTTGATAATTCAACTTCTTTATTTTCAACTATAACATTTGATTGATTACCTTCTCCACTTTCGTCAATCATTGCAACATTAATGTTGATATTTGATGTTCTTTCAAGAACTAAATAACAAATAATGTATGTTTTATCATCATTTACATTTGTTTTAGTTTCGCCAAATAAAGAATTTTGAGCTGTCTGAGTACTAAAATAGATATTGTTCGAATTCTCATTTGTTACTTCAACAAGAAGTACATATAGTCCACTATTAATTGGATTTAAATTAATTTGTTTATCAAAATCTCCTTGGTCTGATAAAGATAAATAAAATCTTTCTAAATAATTACTACTTAATTCAAATTCTGAGATAATCATAGGAGAAATATAGTAATTTTCAATTATAGATGATGAAACCCAAGACGAAGAAATAAATCTGGATAGATCATTTCCAAATACATAAAAATTACCTGCACTGATCATATATTCACTATCAGGAGAATAACTACTATGTAATACAGGATAAATACTAAAATTAATATTATCGGGATCATATATTTCTTTATCATTATCACATAATACAATTTCAAGTTTATTTATATCAAAGAATACATATTTAGAATTTGAATTCATAAAATTATTAAGAATTTGTTGCCCAGCATTAGGATCTATTTCCGCATAAGTATTCCAAATAATACCAGCTTTTACTCCATTTATATATACTATATCTTGTATAGTTTTATCATTATTTACATTGTTTGAAGGAGATAATTCTAAATATATACATAAATGTTCAGTTGGGGTTTCATAAAAATAACTCTCAGCAATATAATCAGTTTTAATATTATTTACTTTAAAATAAATTTTATCAGAAATATAAATTTTTTGTTCATTTTCATCTAAGTAACTAAAATCATTGTTACCTTCATTAATTAAATAAATTTTTTCTCCATTTGGTTTTATGAAATAATATCTATAATAATAATGAGATTCACTTATAACTCCTGAAAAATAAGATAAACTATCCTTGTTATATTCAGCTTTTCCATATGAAATAGGTTGAGTTTTGTAATTTTTATAATATATATCGTCATCAACTATAGGTGAATCATTAACAATATAGTATGCATATGCTTCTCTATTTAAACTTGTTAAACCATCAGGTAAACTGTCACCATTATCATTAGTAATTACATAATCTAGTGAAACATTATCTCCGGAATAAGTTGTAAATTGATATTGTTCAATATCTAATGTTAAATTTTGTCGCTTAATATAAAACACTGAAGTCATAAAATTAACATGATAATTCATTACTCTACAATAATTACCAATAAATGCTTGATTATCTGTACTTGTATAAAAACCTGCATAATCAATGTTATGATTATTAGCATCTTTTTCATATGAATGCTCTAATGTTAATCTCGGAGCTAAATAATATTCATACGTACTAGAATAAGTACTAAAATCTTCTGAATTCACAAATCCAGTATAAAGCATATATACTATTGAACAATCATCATATTCATTTTCTTTAACGTATACAATTTCATTTCCATCATTTGAAAATTCTCCCGTATTAGTATTAATCTTTTGTGCATGTCCCTCGATGCCTTCATTACCAATAAGTACAGGAGTATTATTAAATGAAATCTCTTTAGATTCATCATATGTTGTCATATATGTTCTTATTCCTACTGTAGGATAAATATATAATTCTGCTTGAGTTATTGTAAATGTATATACAAAAGGGCCATCCATAGTATAATGCGATGTATCTGGTAAAAGAATATCTATCACATATGTACCCGCAAGTTTAAAATCAAGCATATCCTGTGTAAAACTACTTGTATGCGATATATATTCTTTTGGATCACTTGGATTATATATTTGATAATATTCTCTAAATTCTTTTAAAGTAATAACAGCTGGGTTACTATTTTTTACATCAAAATATCCACCATTGTTAAACATATCAAATAATTCATCGTATTGTGGGTGGTTTATAGTTATGTAACAATCTTCATAATCTGCATATTCATGTTTTAAAATTTTATCATAATTTGAAGTACCTGAATATACTTCATACAAAACAGTTCTTTCCTTAATTGTGTCATTAACATCCGGAAATTCTTGATTACCTGCTTTTAAAACTTGTTTTTTAATTAAAATCTCAAATGATGATTTTAAGTCAGATTTTTTTAGAACATAATTTGCTATAGCATATTCATCATCAATGTACAAGGTATACGTACCAGGATTAGTTGTTGGACTTATTATAATATTATTTGTTAAATCAACTATCCAATTTATAAAATAATTTGTATCAAGGTTTACAGTAGTTTCTTCTTGATAATTTAACTTATTAAACATCGTTAAAATATTATATGCTGGGTCTGCTTCATAATCATAATCATTTAAAAATGGTTGAATTGTTTTAGTCAAATTATCATCATTTTCAAAGGCTTCTGTATAATCAAAGAAATCATTTAAATAAACACTATTCTCATTTTGTTCATAATTAAACGATTTATATTTTATAAAATCTTTAGTATAATCCTTACCTAAATTTGTTGTATCTTCTCCTTCTAAACCAAGATAAATAAATACATTATCTACTTTATATGTTTCATTATAAGTTCGCAATGCTTCCTGTAATTCTCCGTAGAAAACAAAACTTGGGCAATTAGAAAAATATGTTTGATAATAAAAATCAGCATAAAATCTTTCTGAAACATTTAATGTAGTATCATATTTATTTTGATAATATTGTAAGAATGTAGGGTTATCAGCTACATTAAAAATATGATTATCATATGTGGCAACTCTTACAACAGGTATAAAATCATATCCATAAATTCTAGTATAATCACTTATTTCATTAACATCTTTTTCTGGATTATCTAGGGCATATATATTTATTTGTTTATTATAAATATTGCCATATAAATATGTAGGTATTAGATCATTTCCAACTTGATTATTTGCTGGCATTAATACTTTAATATTAGAAGTAATATAAGAGTTTCTAATCTTATACATTGTTTCAGTTTGGCTTACACCAATACTAATATTATTAATTAAAACGGATATATTATATTTTTCTAAATCAGTATATACATTACTTGATTTATATATTGCATTTGCTAAAAAGTTTTCATATCTAAATTCATATGAAATTGCTAAACTATTTACATCTTTATCATAATCAAAAATATTATTATATGAACTTAATACATTATTTGAACTAGGTACATATGTATAATCATCAATAAAAAATGAGATATTCCCAGAAACTAAATTTCCTGATGCATCATAAACAATTTGAGAACCATCATAAAATTTATCAAAGTATACTGTTTGATCATTATCGCCATTTTCATAAACTATATGATCGTTAAGAATAGAAGGTAAACTAGATTGAACATTTCCATCTATTACAATTGATAACTGTAGTGGATTTATAATTAATTCACCTAATGCATCATTCTCTATAACAACTTTAACTTTTTCGTTTATAATTACTTTATCATCTTGAATAAAATTTCTATTTGTAACATTATTACCTGGGTTATCAGCAGTAGGTCCAGAGATTGCAACATCACCAGCTTTATAATAATATGGAACTGGAATTATCTTATATACATTCCCTATAGATTCATTTGTTGCATATAAAATACCATTAGAATATGGTTCATATATATTATTTTCAAAATCTTTATATCCTGAATACTGTGAATAATATGGATTCTTTACTCCTACAGTTAAATGTATTATTACATAATTATTCGATGTATTTAAATCTATATTATTAGGATTTGAATCAATT